>CAJFQT010000006.1 GCA_904419095.1 uncultured Clostridia bacterium
AAATTTTTTAATGTCAGTAGCAACATTAGGAGCTTTTGGAATAGGAGAATATCCAGAAGCAGTTGCAGTAATGCTATTTTATCAAATAGGAGAACTATTCCAAGATTATGCAGTTGATAAATCAAGAAAATCAATCTCTAGCCTAATGGATATAAGACCAGATTTTGCAAATATATATAGAAATGAAAAAATAGAAAAAGTAAATCCTGAAGAAGTAAAAATAGGAGAAACAATAATAGTCAAACCAGGAGAAAAGATCCCATTAGATGGACATATAATAGACGGAAAAACAAGTATAGACACAAAAGCACTGACCGGAGAATCAATACCAAAAGACGTCATAGAAGGAGATGAAGTACTTAGTGGATGCATTAATTTAACTGGAGCAATAAAAATACAAGTAACAAAGGAATATGGAGAATCTACAGTAAGCAAAATATTAGATTTAGTCGAAAATGCAAGTAGTAGAAAATCAAAATCTGAAAATTTCATAACAAAATTCGCAAAATACTACACACCAATTGTAGTTATAATTGCAGTAATACTTGCAATTATTCCACCATTAATTATAAAAGGGGCAAGTTTTACAGAATGGCTATATAGAGCACTATCATTTTTAGTAGTATCTTGTCCATGCGCATTAGTTATTTCAATACCATTAAGTTTCTTTGGAGGAATAGGTGGAGCATCTAAAATAGGAATCCTTGTAAAAGGTAGTAACTACTTAGAAGCTCTTGCTAACACAGAAATAGCAGTATTTGATAAAACAGGTACTTTAACAAAAGGTGTTTTTGAAGTACAGAAGGTAAATGCAATTGGAGTGACAAAAGAAGAATTATTAGAAATTGCAGCATATGGAGAAAATTATTCTAATCATCCAATTTCAAAATCAATAAAACAAGCATATAATAAAAAAATAGATGAAAGTCAAATTATGAATGTGCAAGAATTATCTGGTTTGGGAATTGAAGCAAAAATTAAAAATCAAAATGTTTTACTTGGAAACGAAAAATTAATGAATGAAAAAGGAATTGAGTTCGAAAAATGTAAAGATATAGGAACAATATTATATATAGCCATTGAAGGAAAATATGCAGGATATATATTGATTAGAGATAAGATAAAAGAAGACTCTAAGAAAACAATAGAAGAGCTAAAAAGAAACGGTATAAAACAAACAGTAATGCTTACAGGAGATAGGAAAAACGTCGGAGAAGCAGTAGCAAAAGAAATAGGCATTGACAATGTATATACAGAGTTATTACCGGATGAAAAAGTAAAAAAAGTAGAAGAATTATTAAAAACAAAAACAGAAAAAGGAAAATTAGCTTTTGTTGGAGATGGAATTAATGATGCACCAGTACTAACATTAGCAGATATAGGAATTGCAATGGGAGGTCTAGGAGCCGATAGTGCAATTGAGGCAGCAGATATAGTAATCATGACAGATGAACCTTCAAAAATCATAAAAGCAATTAAAATTTCTAAAAAAACAATGAGGATAGTTAAAGAAAATATAGTATTTGCTATTTTCGTAAAAATAGCGGTTTTAATATTAACAGCATTTGGATTATCAACAATGTGGGAAGCCGTGTTTGCAGATGTGGGGGTTTCAATTATTGCAATTATTAATGCTTTTAGAGCTTTGCATACTAAGAATATATAACAATTTTAAATTGTACTTAACAAGAATCTGATTTTAGTTAAGTACAATTTTTATAAAAATAGATTTTATCAATATTTGGTGCCAAAAGAAATATAATCGTTTGAACTAATTGAAAATACTGAATAAAAAAATATATACCCCCATATTTACAATATACCCTATTAGGTATACAATATAGAAGGTGGTGAAGTAAATGGAAAATAAAAAAACACATAGGACTGAAGACGAAAAAAAGATTATAAGAAACAGAATAAGTAGAATTGAAGGGCAATTAAGAGGCGTAAAAAGAATGATAGAAGAAGATGTATATTGTAAAGATGTATTGATACAATTATCAGCAATTGAGAACTCAGTTAAAAGTCTATCAAATCACATTTTAGAAAATCATCTATACAATTGTGTTAGTAAAGATATTGAAAAAGGAAATTTTGAAATTATAGATGAATTAATTGCTTTATTTAAAAAATTTAATAATTAAAAATATAAGGAGCGATTTGACATATATTTTTAATCTTACCGCTACTTATTTAAAAATATAATAATTAGGAGGTAATGAAAATGAAAGAAACAATATTAAAAGTAAATGGAATGGTTTGTGGAGGATGTGAAAATAGAGTAAAAAATGCTTTAAATCAATTAGAAGGAATATCAAAAGTTGAAGCTGATTATAACACAGGAATTGTAAAAGTAACATCTAGTGAAAATGTAAAAAAAGAACAAATGGAAGAAATTATAGAAGATATAGGTTTTGAGGTAGAAAAGGAAGGATATGTATGAAAAAAATAATTCTATCAATAGAAGGAATGACTTGCAGTGCTTGTTCAAATGGACTTGAAAAATATTTAAATAAACAAGATGGAATAAAAGAAGCATCAGTTAATCTAGTGATGGCAAATACTAGTATCATATATGATGAAAAAAAATTAAATATTGAAAATCTGAACGAATTTGTAAAAAAAGCTGGATTTAAAAGTTTAGGAGAATTTAAAGAAATTAAAACCGAAAAAAAGAGTAAACGAGAAAAAATCAAGTTTATAATTTTTACAATTTTGGCAATTATATTTATGTATATAGCAATGGGACATATGATCAATTTACCAACATTAGACTTTATAGATATTAACAAAAACCCAATAGGATATACAAGTTGTTTATTTATTTTTGCAATTGCTTTTATCATTTATGGATTTGATATTTTAAAAAATGGATATAAAAATTTAATACATAAAACACCAAATATGGATACATTAGTTGGAATAGGTGTTTTAAGTAGTTTTCTTTATAGTGTATATAATATGATTTCTATTTTCCAAGGAAAGAATAGTGCAATACACAATCTATATTTTGAATCAGTTGCAATGGTAATATATTTTGTAAAACTAGGAAGATATCTAGATGGAATAAGCAAAGACAAAACAAAAGAAGCAATTCAAAAGTTAGTAAAAATTACACCAGAACAAGCAACTATCAAAAGAGATGGAAAAGAAAAAACAGTTACAATAGATGAAGTAAAAAAAGGAGATATTGTAATCAGTAAGCCAGGAGAAAGAATCTCTGTTGATGGAGAAATAGTAGAAGGAAAAACACATTTAGATGAATCATTCATCACAGGAGAAAGCAAACCAACAACTAAAGGAATAGGAGAAAAAGTAATTGCAGGAAGCATAAATTATGATGGATATATAGAATATAAAGCAGAAAAAATAGGAAAAGAATCAACAATATCAGAAATAGTAAAACTAGTAGTAGAAGCAAGTAATACAAAAGCACCTATTGCAAAAATAGCGGATAAAGTTTCAAGTTATTTTGTACCAATAGTTATCTTAATTGCAATTCTAACATTTATAGCATACCTAATATTAGGACACGATTTTGCAAATAGTTTAATTGTATTTGTAACAATTTTAGTTGTAGCTTGCCCATGTAGTCTAGGACTTGCAACACCACTTGCAATTGTAGTTTCAGAAGGGTTATGTGCAAATAATGGAATATTAGTTAAAAAAAGTGAAATATTAGAAAATGCACAAAAAATAGATACAATAGTATTTGATAAAACAGGAACATTAACATATGGAATATTAAAAATATCTGAAATAAAAAACTATAGTAATATAAAAGATGAAGAATTACTACAATTAGTAGGAAGTATAGAAAGCAAATCAACTCACCCTATAGGAAGAGCATTCACAAGTTACTTAGAAGAAAATAAAATAAAAGGATTAGAAGTAAAAGAGTTTGGAAATGTTAGCGGATATGGAATAGTAGGAACGGTTAACAATCAAAAAATGATTATAGGAAATGCAAAAATTCTGGAAAGTTATAACATCGAAAATAAATATGAAAAAGACGAATTAGAATTGTCTAAAAAAGGAAATAGTATTGTATATGTAGTTCAGAATAACAATATAATTGCATTAATAGGAGTAAACGATATAATTAGAAAAAATGTAAAAGAAGTAATACAAAAATTAAATCAAAATAAAATAGAAACCATTATGCTAACAGGTGACAACAAAGAAACAGCAGAAAAAATTGCAAAAGATATAGGAATAACAAAAGTGATATCAAATGTATTACCAGCAGAAAAAACAGAAATGATTAAAAAATTAAAGAAAGAAAACAAAAATGTTATGATGTGTGGAGACGGAATAAATGACAGCCCAGCACTAGCAACAGCAGACATAGGTGTAAGTATAAAAAGTGGCACAGATATAGCAATGGACTCAGCCGATGTTATTCTTACTAGAAATGATTTAGATAGTATAATAAAATTAATCAATATCAGTAAGAAAACTATAAAAATTATAAAACAAAACTTATTCTGGGCATTTTTTTATAATATATTAATGATACCAATTGCAATGCGGAGTATTAAAACCACTAGGAATAGCAATAAACCCTATGATTGCAAGTATCGCAATGGTATTTAGCAGTTTAACTGTAATTGCAAATACTTTGAGATTAAAAAATACATAATAAAAATAATGAATTAATAAATGAGGCAAGACCTAAAAAATTAAAAAAATGGTTAGAAAGTATTGACTCGACTGAAAAGGAATACTCAAAAATAGAAGAACTCATAAATAATTTTAACCAAAATTAATAATAAAAAAGGGCTATAGTAAAAATATTTTACAATATAGCCCTTATTTTAATGCTATGAAGTTTATTTATATAGCAATATAATTCTCCTATTTTTCATTTCAATAATTTTATCATCTTTCAAATGTTTTAATTCTCTAAACATAGCAGACCTATTTACAGCAATATAATCAGCTAAATCTTTTAGAGAGAAAGGTAAAAGAATTGATTTTGAAAGAGTCTTTTTATACTCAATTTCAAAAAACTCTAACAATTTATCTCTTATTTGCTTTTTTTCTAAAATTTTTACTCTTTCATTTCTTTCTTTCAATTTAATACTAGTTATATTAAACAAATTTTGTAAAAAAATATTAAAGTAACTATATTTTAAATTTTGTTCATTTAAAAGCTTATTATAATCAATGACCAACACTTCAGTAGGGTCAATAGCAATTATTTGGCAGTTGTCATCATTAGTTGCAGAGATATTTGTTCCAAATAAGCTATTTTTATATAAATTTTCCATTACAATCTCATTACCAGTATATTCAATATAAAGTATTTGTGCATATCCACTTAAAATAATTGCAATAATATTCTCGTGTTTAATAGTGGGCAAAATCTCTTCATTCTTGTTATATTTATACATATGAACACCTAATAAATTAAATAATCTACTTATTTGAGACTTGGATAAATTGTCAAAAGGGCTATTCATAAACATCACCAAAATTATTTTAACAAAAATTTTAAAAAGGTGCAAGTGCAACTTGTAATAAAAAAAAATTATATATAAGATTAGGTCATAAAAAATAATAAGAGGAGGAACAAAAGAGATGAAAATTGTAAAAAGAGATGGACACATAGTAGACTACGATCCAGAGAAAATTAGAGTTGCAATAGGTAAAGCAAACGAAGAAGTAAAGGGAAGAGAAAAAGCAACAAAGGAAGAAATAAAAGAAATTATTAAATACATTGAAGATTTAAACAAGAAGAGAATTTTAGTAGAAGACATACAAGATATAATTGAACAAAAATTAATGGAATTTGGTAAATATCAATTAGCAAAAAAATATATTACATATAGATATACAAGAGAATTGGTTAGAAAAGCAAATACAACAGACCAAACTATTAAAGAATTAATAGAAGGTGAAAATGAATATTGGAACAATGAAAATGCAAACAAAAATGCTGAAGTAGTAACAACACAAAGAGATTATTTAGCAGGAATTACAAGTACAGATATCACAAGAAGATTTTTATTACCAGAAGATATAGTAAAAGCACACGATGAAGGAATTATACACTTCCATGATGCAGATTATTTTGCACAAAATGCTTTACACAACTGTGAATTAATCAACTTAGATGATATGTTACAAAATGGAACAGTTATAAATGGAGTTATGATAGAGAAACCACATAGATTTATAACAGCAGCAACAATTGCAACACAAATAATATTAGCAGTTACCTCTTCAAGTTATGGTGGAGCAACAGTATCACTTACACACTTAGCACCATTTGTAAGATTAAGTTATGAAAAATATTATAAAAAATACGAAGAAAGAAATTTAAGCAAAGAAGATTGCGAAAAATTCGCTATGCAAGATACTAAAAAAGAAGTTGAAGATGGAGTACAAACATTCAATTATCAAGTAAACTCTATGACAAATACAAATGGACAAGCACCATTCTTATCAGTATGTATGTATTTAGGAGAAACAGATGAATATAAAGAAGAATTAGCTATGATAATAGAAGAATTCTTAAAACAAAGAATATTAGGATTTAAAAATGAAAAAGGTGTATATATAACACCAGCATTTCCAAAACTTCTATATATTCTTGAAGAAGATAATATACATGAAGACAGTAAATATTGGTATCTAACAAAACTAGCTGCTGAATGTACAGCAAAAAGAATGGTTCCAGACTATATTTCTGAAAAAGTAATGTTAGAATTAAAGAAAAATGAATATGGTGATGGAGATTGCTATCCATGTATGGGATGTAGATCATTCTTAACACCTGACAGAACAATGCACTTAGGAAACATAGCAAAAGCTAAAAACTATGTTGAAGGAAAAGGAAAATACTATGGTAGATTTAATCAAGGAGTTGTAACAATAAATTTACCAGATGTAGCATTATCTTCTGAAGGAGATATGGATAAATTCTGGAAAATATTTGATGAAAGACTAGAATTATGCCATAAAGCATTACAAATAAGACATAAGAGATTAAGTAATGTAACAAGTGATGTAGCACCTATACTTTGGCAACATGGAGCATTAGCAAGACTAGAAAAAGGTGAATCTATACATGAATTATTACATCATGGATATTCAACAATTTCACTTGGATATGCAGGATTATATGAATGTGTTAAATATATGACAGGACATTCACACACAGATAATGGAGAAGGTAAAGAATTTGGATTAAAAGTAATGCAACACTTAAATGACGCAACTAAAAAATGGAAAGAAGAAGAAGATATAGATTATTCAGTTTATGGAACACCAATTGAATCAACAACATATAAATTTGCTAAATGTCTAAAAGAAAGGTTTGGAACAGTTAAAGGAATAACAGACAGAAATTATATTACAAATTCATATCACATTCCAGTATTTGAAGAAATAGATGCATTTTCTAAATTAAAACTAGAAAGTGAGTTCCAAAAACTAAGTCCAGGAGGAGCAATTTCATATGTAGAAACACCAAATTTACAAAACAACTTAGACGCGGTAATTGAAATTATCAAATTTATCTATGATAACATCATGTATGCAGAACTTAATACAAAATCAGATTACTGCCAAAAATGTGGATATACAGGAGAAATATTAATAGATGATAATTTAGAATGGTATTGCCCTAACTGTGGAAATAAAGACCATAACACATTAAATGTTGCAAGACGTACATGTGGATATATAGGAACAAATTTCTGGAATAAAGGAAGAACACAAGAAATAAAAGAAAGAGTATTACATATAGATAACAAGGTGGCTGATTAAAATGAGATATAATTTGATAAGAAAAATGGATATATCAAATGGACCAGGAGTAAGAGTATCAGTATTTATGCAAGGATGTAGTTTTCATTGTAAAAACTGTTTCAATCCAGAAACCTGGAACTTTGAAGGAGGTAAAGAATTTACAGATGATACAATAAACCAAGTTTTAGAATTATCTAATAAAGATCAAATAAAAGGATTATCAATATTAGGTGGAGAACCAATGCATCCAAAAAATATTGAAGGAACAACAAAACTTGCAAAAGCATTTAAAGAAAAATATCCAAATAAAAACATATGGGTATGGTCTGGTTTTAAATTTGACCAAGACCTAAAAGATAAAGAAGTCTTAAAATACATAGATGTTTTAGTAGATGGACAATATAAAGATGAATTACATGACTTTACATTGAAATGGAAAGGATCATCAAATCAAAGAGTAATTGATGTTCAAAAGAGTATTAAATCAGGAAAAGTAATTGAAATCTGATTTATTATAAATTAATTTTTGTAAAGAGAATATTTTTATTACTTAAGTAAGAATATTCTCTTTTTATTGTATGTTACAATTCAGTATTGTATAAAGATAAGGAGTCCGAAAGATTGATATATAAATATTTTTTGTCAAAGACCCATAGGTAGACCCTAGCTATATTCTAACATATTTTTTACTTGAAAAAATCAATAGAATATGGTAATATTTTAAATATATATTTATTATAGAAGAGTAACTAGTAAACGATTATTTAATAGTAGGAGGAAAAGGTAATGAAATTAAAAAAATGGTTAATTCGGCAAACAGAAAATCTTGAACAAGTAAAGAAAATGCAAAAAAAATTAATAAATTTGGGGCTTATTTCACTTATAGGATTTATATGTACAGGACTTATTTTGCCAAAGTTCCCAACATACTTTTGGGCAATAACATTAATTACTTGTACTATTGGCTTTACAATATCTGCATTATTATCAGGAGTATTTTTTTTATTTAAAGAAACATTAGAAGCTATTATTAGAAACAAGGATAAATTAGATGAAAACAAAATGATAAATGTTCTTTTTAGTGATTCCAAGTATAGTGAGATGATAGGCTTATATATAATAGCAATACCAATTGGAATTGTAAATGCTATACTCATGATATTTATCTTTAGAAGCGATAATATTTTGATTATAACTTTTAAGTCATTTTTGTATACACTAATTATGATAATAGTAGCGACTAAATTAGTTACAGTATTTTCAAAAAAGCTTCAAAACCATTTTAAATGTTAATGAGGGTGTCCTAAAATAGGAATCCGAAAACCAAAAAATCCAACTCTTAGCGAGCTGGATTTTTTGGTTTTCGGATTCCTATTTTAGGACACCCTCTTCTTATCTTTATCTATAATCATAATAAAGACTTTAATATACAATATAAAAATAATACCAATTTATAGAAATGAAGGAAAATATTTCCTACACTTTCAAAACAAACAAATGTTTACAAATGACAAAAATAATGCTATAATCATTTCAAAGATATAATTTGGAGAGTGAGAAAAATGCAAAAATATTACTTATGTATAGACTTAAAGACTTTTTATGCTTCTGTTGAATGTGTAGAAAGAGGACTAGATCCATTTAATACAAATCTAGTAGTAGCGGATGCAAGTAGAGGAAAAGGAACAATTTGTTTAGCGGTATCTCCAAAAATGAAAATGTTAGGAGTGAAAAATAGATGCAGAATTTTTGAAATTCCTCCAACAATAAAGTACATTACAGCAACACCCAAGATGAAGAAATATATAGAATATTCAGCAAATATATATGCAATTTATCTTAAATATTTTTCAAAAGAAGATATACATGTATATTCAATAGATGAAGCATTTATGGATGTTACAAAATATTTAAAACTATATAAGGCAAATCCAATAGAACTTGCTAAAATAATTATAAAAGATATATTTAAAACATATGGAATAACTGGGACAGCAGGAATAGGAACAAATATGTATTTAGCAAAAATTGCATTAGATATAACAGCAAAACACAATCCAAACAATATAGGTTATTTAGACGAAGAAAGATATAAGAAAGAATTATTGCATCATAAACCACTTTCAGATTTCTGGCAAATAGGAAAAGGAATTGAAAGAAGATTAAATAAAATGCGAATTTACGATATGTATGACATTGCACATAGCAATCCAAAAAAATTATATAAAGAATTTGGGGTAAATGCAGAGTATTTAATAGATCACTCTTGGGGAAAAGAAAGTTGTACTATTGCAGATATAAAAGCATATAAGCCCAAAACAAATTCTATTTCAAACAGTCAAGTATTGTTTGAAGATTATTCATTTGAAAAAGCAAGATTAGTTTTAAAAGAAATGGTAGAGCTAGGAAGCTTAAGGCTCATAGAAAATAATTTAGTAACAGATAGTATAGGATTATATATAGGATATTCTAAAGACATTATAAAAGCAACAGGGGGAACAAGAAAATTAATCAATTATACAAATGTATATTCAGAACTTTTAAAAGCATTTTTAGATATATATGATAAAAACACAAATAGAAGTGTAGCAATTAGGAGAATAGGAGTCAATTTTGCAAATACAATAGAAACAGAAAGTGTACAATTAAGTTTATTTACAAATCAAGAAAAAATTGACAGAGAAAGAAAATTAGAACTTACAATATGTAATATAAAAAATAAAATGGGAAAAAACACAATTATAAGAGGAATGGACTTAGAAGAAGGAGCGACAACAAGAGTTAGAAATCAATTGGTAGGAGGTCATAATGGTGGTTAATAAAATACTAAGAGCAAAACAGTTTCTTCCATTTGATGCATTGAAAGGATTGCAAGAAGAATTAAGAAAAAAAGAAATAGAATATGAAGAGAAAAAATATTTATCAGAAGAAACTTTGACTGAGTTAAATGATAGTTTTAATCAAATTGAAAAAGGGAGTTATGTAAAAATAAAATATTATAAAAATAAAAAATATAAGGAAATTAAAGGAACAGTTACAGATATTAATTATATAAAAAAGAAAATACAAATTAATAAAAGTGAAAATATAAACATTGCTGATATAACAAATATAAATCGAATAGATTTATGAATAAGAGGTTTCTATAAACACAAATTTTTTTACTATTAATAGATTCTAAATTATAATATGATAAACTTGTCTAGAAAAAAAGTCTGAGAGATGCTATAATATAAAGTATAAATATAAGTGATGAGAGAAACATAAAAGGAGGAATGCAAATGAAAAAATTATTTGCAACATTAGTAACTTTGTGTTTATGTTTTGGACTTTGTAGCACAGCATACGCTTTGTCACCTGATGATTTAACAGCAGATGAAGAAGGCGTTCGGACATCAGAAGTTTACAGCTTATCAGACATCTCCAGCTACAGTGGTTTTGACTATGTTTCAAATATGCTAGAAGCATATTGCTTAAAACAGTACGAAAATACTGGAGATAAGCTAATCTGGACAATTAATAGCTTGAATCAGCATCAAAATGTGCAATATCGGATTTTTGAAAGCAATGGTAGTGATACCTATGAAAAAATGATAAGCACAATTGATGAAGAAGTGGATTTTATCCAAGTGGGTACATTAATGAATAATGATTTGCTAAATACAGTAAAAAAATCATTTGAAAATGATCCAACAAAAGCTACCCTTGAAACGATTCTTCCAGCAGATACTGATGATGATGGTTTGTATGAAGAATTAAAAAACAGCAATATGACGATTTATTGGAACATCGAGGAAAGTAACACAGATGTGTTTACACTTGAAGTTGCTGTTGGAAAATATATAATACAACCAGGAGACACTTTAAGCGAGATTGCATTAAAGTTCGGCACATCAGTTAAAAAATTAATGGAAGACAATAAAAACATTGCAAATCCAGATTTAATCTATGCTTATGATTATCTGGTAGTAAAATAATAAAACAAACTCTCATCGCTCCCCATGCCTATTGCATGGGGCGATTTTTTATATAAAACTAATTAATTCTTTATTTTTTAAAATATTTATGATATTATGACGAAGATAAAAATAATGTCGGAGAAAAATATGAAGATTTAACAAAATAATTAAATTGGGGAGCAAAAATATGAACAAGGACTCTATAATTGACTATATTACAAGAAAAATCAATATAGCATATCGAGTGAATCAAAAATGTTGTATAAGTTTTGTTGTTTCTGATGATATAGAATTAAAAAAGCAGATACAAAAACAAATATCTTCAATAAATACAAACACAATTTTAGACGAAAGAATTGTAAACTATGATTTTTTTAAAAACAGAAACAATGGACTAACCGAATATTCAAGATTATGTAAGGAAAAAGGAAATCTATTACTTGTAACTGGATTAGAAAGATATGCTGAATATTTAAAACAGACAGGTCAAATCACAAATGTTGGCGATTTTTATATGAATGCTTTTAATATGCCTAGAGATAGTTTTTATTTACAAAATAATGTTAGAATTATTCTACTATTAAATCAACAGGAATATGATATGTTTTTAAGTGAATATGGCGATGATTTTCTTTCTTATGCACATATTCAAGAAGATATAGATAGTATGCTAGAAAATAAAATGAATAATCATGAAAACTTTTGCAAAAAATTAGGAAACGAATTTTATACAAGACTAGATTATACAGATGAGGATAGAGAAGTTAGAGAAGCATTAAAACAAGGAATAGAAGATTATAAAAATACAGCAGATGAAAGAGCAAGTCAATCAAAAGAAATGAGAGCAACAGCATTTGCTCAACAAAGTAGTGACCTAAAAAAATTAAGAAAAACACATAAAAAAGCCATACAAAATAGAGGAGATAGCTGGACAAGATAAGTAAATATTGGAAATAGAAAAAGAGGATTGGTTATATTTCAAACTAATCCTCTTAAAATGTGTACTACCTTATTCAAATTTAATTATACTATATTTTATTCTGAAATTAAAGAAATAAGGCTAGAATTAAAAACTTTTAAAGTGAATTAATTTTATCTAATGTGAAAAATAAACTTTTATGTTATAATAAATTCGAAATTACAAAATGAGGTGTATAAATATGAAAAAAATATTAATAGTAGAAGATGATACAAGTATAAGTAAAGAGCTAAAAGATTTACTCCAAAATAGTGGGTTTAATGGAGTAATTCTAGAAAACTTTGAAAATTCTTTTGAAGAAATAAAGAAAGAAAATCCAGACTTAATATTATTAGACATCAACATTCCAAAATTAAATGGAGAAATGTTATTACAAAAAATAAGAAAAGAAAGTAATGTTCCAATCATCATGGTAACAAGCAAAAATACTGAAGCAGATGAAGTTTTATCTATGAGCTTTGGAGCAGATGATTATATAACAAAACCATACAACCCAACAATTTTATTATTAAGAATAAACGCCATATTTAAGAGAATGGAAAATAAAAATAATATATTAACTTATAAAGATTTAGAAATTAATCCAAAAAAGGGAATTATAAAAAATGATAAAGAAGAACTAATACTAACCAAAAACGAAATGATTATATTTACTTTCTTACTAGCCAACATTGGAAATATCGTAACAAGAGACGAATTGATGACAGACTTATGGAATAACGATTCATATATAAATGATAATGCTTTAAACGTAAATATTAGTAGGTTAAGAACAAAACTAAAAGATTTTGGATATGAAGATGCAATTGAAACAAGAAAAGGGCAAGGATATATACTAAAATAATTCTGATATGAAAGGAAAAGAAAGAATGAAGTTAAATAAATATTTAAGAAACAATTACCTAATTATATTGTTATTTATACTTATCATATCTATTATAAATTTAATGTTAGTTTCATTTAAAGTGGAAAGTCAAGCAATAATGGGAGTAAATATAACAGTAATATTAGGATTTATCATATATGTAATTTATGACTTTGGAAGAAGAAAAAAATTTTATAATAAATTTTTAAATGATTTAGATTTATTAGACAAAAAATATTTAATAACAGAAATGATTGATAAGCCTAACTTTTATGATGGAGAAATTCTATATGATGCATTATATGAAATAGATAAGTCAATGGCTGAAAAGATAAAAGAATACAGTTTAAGTATTAAAGATTTCAAAGAATACATAGAAATGTGGATTCATGAAGTAAAACTACCACTTGCTTCAATAAACCTAATGATACATAACCATAAAGAATTATCAGACAAAAAGATAATAGAACAATTAAAAAGAATAGATGACGATGTAGAGCAAGTTTTATATTATGTAAGAAGTGAAAATGCAGAAAAAGATTATTTAATTAAAGAAACTGAATTAAGCAAAGTGATATCAAATGTTGCTATGAAAAATAAAGACATATTACTTGAAAACAATATTGATTTTATTGTAGATGTTGGAAATAAGAAAGTTTTAACAGATTCAAAATGGCTTGAATTTATAGTAAATCAAATTGTAAGCAATAGTGTTAAATACATAAGAAGCGGAGTAGAGCATTATATAAAAATATCTGCTGAAGAAAATAATAGAAGCATAATTCTAAAGATTTACGACAACGGAATTGGAATAGAAAAAAGTGATATTCACAAAGTATTTAATAAAACATTTACTGGAAATAATGGAAGAAAAATTGAAACCTCAACTGGTATGGGGTTATATATTGCAAAGCAACTATGCAAAAAACTTGGACATAAAATCACAATAAATTCAAAGGAAAATGAGTATACAGAAGTTAGTTTATTATTTAATAAAAATGATTATTTAGAAATAGCAAAGTAAAATTACAGAATTGTAATATTTAGTAATTTTAGAAGAAGGACAAATAAAAATAAATCCTTTACAATGAAAATGAAAGGAGAGATGAAAAATGTCAAATATTTTAAAAATTGATAAAGTAGAAAAATATTATGGTAGTAAATCAAGTTTAACAAAAGCTTTAGACAATTTATCATTTGAAGTAGATAAAGGAGAATTTGTTGCAATAATGGGAGCATCAGGCTCTGGAAAAACAACCCTTTTAAATTGCATATCTACAATTGACAAAGTAACATCAGGACACATTTTCGTTGGAGGAGAAGATATTACAAAATTAAAAGGAAATAACTTAAATAAATTTAGGAGAGAAAAACTAGGATTCATATTTCAAGATTTTAATTTATTGGATACACTAACTGCTTATGAAAATATTTCTTTAGCATTATCAATTCAAAACAAAACAGCAAAAGAAATTGAAAAAATGGTAAATGATGTAGCCACTAAATTAGGAATAAAAGATATATTACAAAAATACCCTTATCAAATGTCTGGAGGACAAAAACAAAGAGTGGCCATCAGCCGAGCTATTATAACAGACCCACAAATTGTTTTAGCAGACGAACCTACAGGAACATTAGACAGCAAATCATCACGAATGTTGCTTGAAAGCTTTGACTACTTAAATGAAAAGCTAAACACAACAATTTTGATGGTTACACACGACAGTTTCTGTGCTTCCTATGCAAATAGAGTAATATTTATAAAAGATGGTAAAGTATTTAATGAAATAATAAAAGGTAATAGTTCAAGAAAAGATTTCTTTGATAAAATTATAGATGTCGTAACCTTGCTTGGAGGTGAGGAAAATGACAATAATTAAAGTATCTTTAAAAAATATAAAGAAAAGTATTAAAGATTATGCAATATATTTTTTTACACTAATATTAGGTGTTGCAATATTTTATGTATTTAATAGTATTGAAAGCCAAACAGTATTGCTAGATGTAACAGAAAGCACTTATGAAATTATTGATTTGATGACTAATATGTTATCAGCTACAAGTGTGTTTGTAGCATTTATTTTGGGATTTTTAATTATATATGCAAGTAGATTCTTAATTAAAAGAAGAAATAAAGAGTTTGGTATATATATGCTACTTGGAATGAGCAAAAGAAATATATCAATGATACTATTTTTTGAAACAATTCTAATTGGAATCATCTCATTAGTTGTTGGTTTGGGAGTAGGAATAATACTTTCACAACTTATGAGTATGTTAGTAGCAAATATGTTTGAAGCAGATATGACAAAATATGAATTCATTTTTTCTGGTGATGCATGTATTAAAACAATAGTATATTTTGGAATTATGTACGCCATTGTAATGCTATTTAATACTATAAATGTTGGAAAATGCAAATTAATTGATTTAATACAAACTAATAAAAAATCCGAAACCATAAAAATGAAAAATCCAGTGATTTGTACCATTGTATTCATCATATCAGCCATAGCTTTAGGGTATGCTTATTACATGGTAACAGGTGGAATAAATGAAACTATCAAAACTTCAAAAGATATAATAAAACCAATTATAATTGGAGCAGTATCAACATTCTTCATATTTTGGTCTTTATCAGGATTAATTTTAAAAATCGTAATGAGCATGAAAAATCTCTATACAAGAGGGCTAAATACTTTTACATTAAGACAAGTAAGTAGTAAAATTAACACAACAGTATTTTCAATGACAATTATATCATTGATGCTATTTGTAACAATATGTGTATTAGCTAGCAGTTTATCATTAAAAAATTCTATGACCGCAAACTTAGACGAACTTGCACCAGCAGATATACAATTATCAAAAAGAGTATTAAATGAAGATTGGCTAGATCAAGGGTATAATGAAGAACAAATAAGAAATTCTAAATTAAGTATTAGAGAAATATTAGAAAAATTTAATTTTAATATAGATTCATATTTAGAAGAAAGTGTAGAATATAACCTTTATCAAACAGAAGATTTAACATTTGGAGATACATTAGGAGATAGTTTAGAAACAATAAAAAATACTTATACATCACTGATACCTTATAATATTGCAGATGATATTATGACAATAAGTGATTATAATAAAATTGCAAAATTCTATGGAAATGAAGAATACACATTAAATGAAGATGAATATTTAATAGTTGCAGATTATGATTCAATGATTGATATAAGAAATGTAGCACTGAAAAACAATCAAGAGATAACAGTTTTTGGGCATACACTAAAACCAAAATACAAAGAATGTCAATATGGATTTGTAGAAATGGCAAGCAATCATATAAACTCAGGAATTATAATAATTCCAGATAATGTAGCAGACAAGTATTATATTGCTTATAATTCTGTAATCGGAAACTACTATACAAATTCACTTGAGGAACAAAGAGAAATACAAGAACAAATTAAAAATTTATCCAACAATCCTCTTACATCACAATATAATTTACCTTCAATAAATAGCAGAGTTGATATAAGTGAAGCCTCTATAGGAATCGGAGCATTAGTAACATTTTTAGGATTATACCTAGGAATAGTATTCTTAATTGCTAGTGTTGCAATATTGGCACTAAAAGAATTAACTGAAAGTACAGACAATAAAGAAAGATATAAAATGCTTCGAAAACTCGGTGCAGACGAAAAGATGATAAATAAATCTTTATTTCGACAAATAGCAATATTCTTTATGTTTCCATTATTAATTGCAATAATTCATTCAATATTTGGAATAACATTTTGTAGCTATATTATTTCTACATTTGGAAATGAACAATTATTACCATCAATTATTATGACGGCAATATTTATTGTAGTAATTTATGGAGGATATTTCTTAATAACATATTTATGTAGCAAAAATATCATAAAAGAGAATTAGTCATGAGTGTAAAAGGGAATATTTATATTATTGCTTAAACAATTTCAGAAAAAACTTATAGTAATTAAATCTATATTTTTAGAATAAGGAAATCCAGCTTAATTTAAGCTGGATTTCCTAACTTTAAAATTACTACTTAATCAGCGAGGAAAATTATTTCTTTCCATAGATTTCATCACATTTTCCGGAATGTTATCTGGAAAGTTTTGTGCGTAAGCAATAAATTCATCCACAGAAATATTTACTTCCTCCATAATCTTAGTAGCCTTTTCGGCTAACTGCAAAAAGTAGAAATTTGCTGAATTAGTTTCCCAATCTTTCTCTGACGGAATATGTGTAAATGAACAAAATCCACCAACGAAACACCATCCATTACATTTGGGGCATAAAGAATCATGAAGTTTGGTTGCTAATTCAAATTTTGACATAATAATGTCTCCTTTCATATTGATAAAAAGTTTATTGTAACAAGTTAATTATACCACGAATTAACATAAAAAGTCAAAATTTGTAATGTTTTATTAATAACAAGTTTACAAATTATTAAATAGAAATATTATAGTTCAATTTAGGATAAAATTCGACCAAACTCTTGTTTTTGTTAATTAAATATAGTATAATGTTATCGCATGGGAGGGATATTATGAATGACAAAATAGTAATAAAAGGAGCAAAAGAACATAACTTAAAAAATATTAATATAGAAATACCAAGAGATAAATTGGTAGTAATAACAGGACTATCAGGTTCTGGTAAATCTTCACTTGCATTTGATACATTATATGCAGAAGGACAAAGAAGATATGTAGAAAGTTTATCATCATATGCAAGACAATTCTTAGGTTTAATGGAAAAGCCAGCTGTAGAATCAATTGAAGGACTATCACCAGCAATTTCAATAGACCAAAAAACAACATCAAAAAATCCACGTTCAACAGTAGGAACAGTTACAGAAATATATGATTATATACGTTTGCTATATGCTAGAATAGGAGTTCCATACTGTCCAAATTGTGGTAAAAAAATAGAAAAGCAATCCATAGATCAAATAATAGATTCTATTTTACAACTACCAGAAGGAACAAGAATCCAAGTATTAGCACCAATTGTAAGAGGAAGAAAAGGAGAATTCACAAAACAACTTCAAAACTTCCAAAAAGAAGGATTTGTAAGAGTTAGAATAGATGGAGAAATGTACGAGCTTTCAGATGATATAAAATTAGACAGAAAGAAAAAACACAATGTAGAACTTGTAGTAGACAGACTAGTCATAAAAGAAGAAATAAGAAGTAGATTAACAGAATCAGTAGAAACAGCATTAAAAAATGCTGAAAATCTAGTTTTAATTGATATTGTAGGGGACAAAGAAGTTTTATACAGCTCAAATTATGCATGCCCAGATTGTGGATTTAGTTTTCCAGAGTTAACACCTAGAATGTTTTCATTCAATAATCCATTTGGAGCGTGTCCAACATGTATGGGAATCGGATATTTAATGAAAATGGACGAAGATTTAATCATTCCAGATAAAAATAAAACATTATATGATGGAGTAAAAGCATTTGGTTCAAGTGTAATGAAAAGAGCAGATACAATGGCAAAAATGTATTTTGAAAGCATAGCAAGACATTATAATGTAGACATATCAAAACCAATAAAAAAATTGCCACGTGAATTTATGAAAAAAATATTATATGGAACAGGAGACGAAAAAATAGACTTTGAATACGAATCAGCAGCAGGAGTAAGGAACTTCACAGCTCCATTTGAAGGAGTACTACCAACACTAGAAAGAAGACATAGTGAAACAAAATCTCAGGGAATGAGAGATTTCTATGAGATGTATATGAGCAATAGTGAATGTCCAACATGTAAAGGAGCTAGACTAAGAAAAGAAATCTTATCAATAAAAATAGGAGATAAAAACATCAATGAATTAACAGAAATGTCCATAAAGCAAATAAAAACATTCTTAAACAACTTAACTTTAAACAAAACTGAAGCAATGATTTCAGAACTAATACTAAAAGAAATAGACCAAAGACTTCAATTTTTAATAGATGTAGGACTTGAATATTTGACACTATCAAGAAGTGCTGGAACATTATCAGGAGGAGAAGCACAAAGAATTCGTTTAGCAACACAAATTGGCTCAGGTTTAACAGGAGTTTTATATATTCTAGATGAACCAAGCATTGGTTTACACCAAAGAGACAACGACAAATTATTAGCAACATTAAAAAAACTTAGAGACCTAGGAAACACTTTAATTGTGGTAGAACATGATGAAGACACAATGTATGCCGCAGACCAAATTATAGATATAGGACCAGGAGCAGGAGAACATGGGGGAAAAGTAATGGCACAAGGAACAGCTGAAGAAATAAAACAAGTCAAAGACTCTGTAACAGGTCAATATTTAAGTGGAAGAAAGAAAATAGAAGTACCTAAAAAAAGAAGAAAAGCTATAAAAAATAAAGTTATTGAAGTACAAGGAGCAACAGAAAACAACCTAAAAAATATAAGTGTAAAATTCCCATTAGGAGTATTCACTTGTGTCACAGGAGTATCTGGATCAGGAAAATCAACACTAGTAAATGAAGTGCTTTATAAAACCGTTGCAAAAGAATTAAATGGTTCAAACGAAAAACCTGGTAAATGCAAAAGAGTAAAAGGATTAGACCAAATAGACAAAATTATAAACATTGACCAATCACCAATAGGAAGAACACCACGTTCAAACCCAGCAACATATACAGGAGTATTTGACCTAATAAGAGATATATTTGCAGGAACAAATGAAGCCAAACTAAGAGGATATGCAAAAGGTAGATTTAGTTTTAATGTAGCAGGACGGAAGATGCGAAAGCTGTAATGGAGATGGTGTACACAAAATAGAGATGCACTTTTTACCAGACATATATGTACCTTGTGAAGTATGTAAAGGAAAAAGATATAATCACGAAACATTAGAGGTAAAATATAAAGGAAAAAATATAGCAGATGTATTAGATATGACAGTAGAAGAAGCACTAGAATTTTTTGACAAAATACCAAAAGTAAAACAAAAAATACAAACTCTATATGATGTGGGATTAGGATATATAAAACTAGGACAACCATCTACAACATTATCAGGAGGAGAAGCACAAAGAGTAAAACTTGCAACAGAACTATCAAAAAGGGCAACAGGAAAAACACTTTATATATTAGATGAACCAACAACAGGGTTACACATTGCAGATGTTCATAAACTTATCGGAATTTTACAAAGATTAGTTGATGCAGGAAATAGTATTATAGTAATAGAACATAATTTAGATTTAATAAAAACATGTGACTATATAGTAGATTTAGGTCCAGAAGGGGGAGACGCAGGAGGCGAAATAGTTGCTTGCCGGAACACCAGAACAAATTTGTAAAAATGAAAGAAGCTATACAGGTAAATTTTTGAAAAAATATATTGAAGAATAGAAAAATTTTTAATGCAAAGGGTTTGGTCAATTAATGACTGGGCCTCAGCTTATGGCATATCTTTGCCAAGTTAATATGTAGCTAGAAAAGTATCAGCCTAAGATTGAAATATAATTAGAAAGGTCGCTAATGCGACCTTTCTCTCTTATTTCAGTTTTTTGGACATTTCTCTATTGAAAATTATTTTTCATTTATTATTATGTTCATCAATTCTATATTTTATTTCTCCAATTATAATTGACAAAATAATAACACATCCAAAATAGTAAAAAATAATCATTTCTTCCTCCTTGCCAATTGGCTTTCTAAAATAAAAGTTTACAGGTTGCAATTTATATAAGCTACTCTTAAATCAGAGCAGGAATTTTAAAATCATATTACAGTACTATATTAACATAATTTATTATTCTTTTCAATATATGATATGCATAAATACAGATAATATTTTATTTTGTTACAAACTTAATCTAACATAAAATAAATAGCATAAAAAGTTAGTACATAAATTCCTCCAATTTTTTAATATATTCTTTATCATTTATTATTGAAATAGCAAAACATTTCTTACCTAAATCCTTCAAAGATGCTCCTATATGATATAATTCTTTATTATCAATCACTATAAATCTATCATGAAATTTATTAGTATATGCTAATTTTAATATGGGGTACTGTTTATTAAATTTTTGAATATCCAATTTTCTTATATTACTATTTGGTGTTGTTAATATCACAGCTTCTACGTCTTTATTTTTCTTAGATAACATTTTCAAAATACTATCATCTATGTAATTATCTATAATCAAGATTTTTTGCTTTGCTTGCTTTATAATATCTATAATTAAACTATAAGCATCATATATTTGACCTTCAAAAAATATTTTTTGCTTAAATTCTTTTTCTGTCTTTTTTTGTAACTCATCAAATACTTTTTCAAATTGCATTTCATGTTTTGTCAATTCTTTACCTTGAGCTAATAATGTAAGTTCAACATTCGTTAATCTTTGAAAAATAGCACTATTTAAGGATAAGAATTTTCTCATTTCTACAAAAGCATCCATGATTTTTATACTTATCTGAACAGCAATTGCATTTTTTAATAAAGCCGAAAGCATAGCAATACCTTGTTCTGTAAATACATAAGGTAAATATTTTTTATGTTGCCCACGTCCTTTTTTGTTTAAGGTCACAATTTGTGACCTTAAAAGTTGCATTTCCTCTTCTGTTAATTGAAAACAAAACTCTTCTGGGAATCTTTCTATGTTTCTTTTGACAGCTTGATTTATTTTCTTAGTTTCATAATGATATAACATAGCCACATCACTATCCAACATAACCTGTTTTCCTCGTACTGTATATATCAAATTTTTAATATCTTTTACTTGATAATTTACCATATCAACATTTTTATTTATCATTCCATTTTCAGCATCTTCACTCATAAATTCACATCCTTTTCAACTGCAAACATTATAAAACACTTGTTCTATAATGTCAACATATTTTATAATAAAACCTATAATTTTTATTCGACATTTTTTTCAAAAAGTATAGATAAAACAATATTACTTTGATATAATACAAATAATATTTGAATATAAATTAAAGCAGAGAAAAGTAAGGAGGTATTTCAATGCAAGAAAACGCAAAAAACAATTGTTGCACACAAAAAATTACAGACTTTGTCAAAGAACTTGAAAAAGTATATAAACAAGAAAAAGACAATCTAATATCAATGCTAGAAGAAGTCCAAGAAAAATTTGGTTACATACCATTAGAAGCACAAAAAGAATTATCAGAATATCTAAAAATACCAATGGCAGAAATCTACGGAGTAATCACATTTTATTCAAGATTTACTCTAGAACCAAAAGGAAAGCATACAATTTCAGTTTGTCTTGGAACAGCATGTTTTGTAAAAGGTTCTAAAAAAATAATGGATAGATTGAAAGAAAGATTAAAAATAGAATCAGGTCAAACAACACCAGATGGTTTATTCTCAATAGATGAAACAAGATGTGTTGGAGCATGTGGATTAGCTCCTGTATTTACGGTAAATGGAGAAGTTCATGGCAAAGCTACTGTCCAAAAACTTGACCAAGTACTAGATGAATTATTAAAGGAAGAAAATAAATCATAGGGAGGGAGAAGATTTATGATATCATTGCAAGAACTTCATAAAATAAGAGAAGAAAAAAGAAAGGAACTTGATTTAAGGGTAAATACTAAAGCTGATACTAGAGAAAAACATATATTAATATGCCATGGAACAGGTTGCACTTCTTCTAAATCTCCTCAAATTTTAGAAAATTTTAGAAAAATTTTAAAGGAAAAAAATATTGATAATGTCAGAGTAATTATGACAGGATGTTTTGGGCTTTGTGCAAAAGGACCTATTGTTATAATTAGACCAGAAGATACCTTTTATGCTATGGTTACACCAGATGATTGTGAAGAAATTATTCAAACTCATATTGTTGAAGGAAAAAGAGTTGAAAGATTACTTTGTAAGGATATTGATGGAAAAATAGTAAATAGTTTAGATGAACTTAATTTTTACAAAAAACAAAAAAGAATTGCATTAAAAAATTGTGGTGTTATTAATCCAGAAGACATAGATGAATATATTGCGTTTAATGGATATGAAGCATTAGAAAGAGTATTGAGAGAATATACACAAGATGAAGTTATAAATATAATAAAAAAATCTGGACTTCGCGGTAGGGGAGGAGCAGGTTTCCCTACAGGTAAGAAATGGGAACTTACTAAGGCATCTGCTGGAAAACAGAAATATGTTGTATGTAATGCAGATGAAGGAGATCCAGGAGCTTTTATGGATAGAAGTATATTAGAGGGTGACCCACATTCTGTATTAGAAGCAATGGCAATTGCAGGATATTCTATAGGAGCAGATAAAGGTTTTATATATGTAAGAGCAGAATATCCAATAGCAGTACATAGATTAAAAATTGCAATAGAACAAGCAAGAAAATATGGAATACTTGGAAAAAACATATTTGGAACAGGATTTAACTTTGACATAGAAATAAGACTTGGAGCAGGAGCATTTGTATGTGGAGAAGAAACAGCTTTATTGGAATCTATAGAAGGAAAAAGAGGTCAGCCAAGAGTAAAGCCACCATATCCAGCGCAAAGTGGTTTGTGGGGAAAACCTACACTAATAAACAATGTTGAAACATATGCAAATATAGCCCAAATAATTTTAAAAGGAGCAGAATGGTATTCTTCAATAGGAACAGAAAACTCAAAAGGAACAAAAGTATTTGCTTTAGGAGGAAATGTAAATAACATAGGACTAGTAGAAGTTCCAATGGGAACAACTCTAAGAGAAATAGTATACGACATAGGTGGTGGAATTCCAAATGGTAGAGACTTTAAAGCCGCACAAACAGGAGGACCTTCAGGTGGATGCATACCAAAGGAACACTTAGATACACCAATAGACTATGAATCATTAAAACAAATAGGTTCAATGATGGGATCAGGTGGACTAATTGTAATGGATGATACAAAATGTATGGTATCACTTGCAAAATTCTACTTAGAATTCACAGTAAGTGAAAGTTGTGGAAAATGTACACCATGTAGAATAGGAACAAAAAGAATGTTAGAGATATTAGAAAAACTATGTGACGGAAAAGGAGACGAATTTGACATATATAAACTAGAAAAACTAGCAGTAAACATACAAAAATCAAGTATATGTGGACTAGGCCAAAGTGCACCAAATCCAGTAGTAAGCACATTAAAATACTTCAGGGAAGAATTTAGAGAGCATGCAATACAAAAAGAATGTAAAGTACTAGAATGCAAAGCAATGTCAAAAATAACAATTAACCCAGAAAAATGTAAAGGCTGTGGACTATGCCAAAAGCACTGCCCAGTACAAGCAATAGAAGGAGAAGCAAGAGAAAAAAGAGTAATCAACCAAGAAAAATGTATAAAATGCGGAACTTGCCTAACAAGTTGTCCATTCCACGCAATAGGGAATTAGGGACGGTCCTTAAAATCCCTTCTAGGAGGGATTTTGGGGACGGACCTCAAAAAAACATAAAAAATATTCGAAAAATATATAAATATGCACATAAATATAAAAACAATAAAAGAATTAATACGTAAAAACTTTATAAGCTAAATACCAAAAATAAATTTTTTAAAAAAGAAAGAGAGATGCATATGGAAGAAAAAAGAATAAATCTAACCATAGATGACCAAAAAGTAACAGTACCAGAAGGTACCACAATATTACAAGCTGCAAAACAAGCTGGAATTGATATACCAACACTATGTTTTTTAAAAGACATAAATGAGGTAGGAGATTGCAGAATGTGTATTGTAGAAGTTGAAGGCAGAAAAGGATTTGCAACATCATGTATTCAAAAAGTTGAAGAAGGAATGGTTGTACATACACATACACCAAATGTTTTAGAAGCAAGACATGTAATATTAGACTTAATTATTTCAAATCATTCAAAAGATTGTTTAACATGCACACGTTCTGGAAATTGTGAATTACAAGTATTAGCAACAAAATTCAATGTACTAAATATAGAATTTGAAGGAGAAAGAACAGAACACAAAATAGATGATTTATCCCCATCAATTGTAAGAGATTTTAATAAATGTATTTTATGTAGAAGATGTGTTTCAGCATGTAAAAATGTACAAGAAATAGGTGCTATTGATTGCATAAATAGAGGATTTGAATCTTGTATATCTACAGTAGGAGACCATAGTTTAAATGATGTAAATTGTACATTTTGTGGTCAATGTATAGAGGCTTGCCCAACAGGAGCTTTGCACGAAAAAGAAACAATAAATGATGTTTGGGTAAAATTAAAAGATCCAGATGCAGTTGTATTAGTTCAAACTGCACCAGCTGTAAGAGTAGCTCTAGGAGAAGAATTTGGAATGCCAATAGGAACAAATGTAACAGGAAAGATGATAACAGCACTTAAAAGATTAGGTTTCAATAAAGTATTTGATACAAACACAGGTGCAGATTTCACCATAATGGAGGAAGCAAATGAATTTGTTGAAAGATTTAAAAATCATGATGAATTACCAATGCTTACATCATGTTGTCCTGGATGGATAAAATATATAGAAATGAATTATCCAGAAATGTTACCACACCTATCTAGTTGTAAATCTCCACATCAAATGTTTGGAGCAGTTTTAAAAACATATTACGCACAAAAAGAAGGAATCGACCCAAAAAAGATTTATACAGTATCTGTAATGCCATGTATTGCAAAGAAATTTGAAAGTAAGCGTCCAGAAATGAAAGAAAACGGACTAGAAGATGTAGACAATGTTATA
>CAJFQT010000007.1 GCA_904419095.1 uncultured Clostridia bacterium
AAGTTTGAAAAAAATATTTGATAAATATATATAAATGCTATTATGTAATTACATTAAACAAAACATTCAAAGTTTTGCGAATGTCATTTGTGCTTGTATGTGTACCACAACTACACATACTTTTTTTATATAAAAACAGGATAGACCTCAACATTCTATACTGTTTGACAATACTATTATGTATTATCTGATTTGCTTTTTTCATCTTTTGTATTTGCTTTCGTAGACTTTAGTGTTTCAATTTCTTCTTTTTGTTTTAATAATTTATCTACTAGTATAAAAAGAAGCTATTAAAATCTCAACAAAGATTTTGAATAGCTCCTAAAACAATTCTATTTTTCTAATTCTTCACATCTAACAAAATTATTTGCTCCAATATTGTTTCCTGTTCCTAATTGTCCATAATCATTTAACCCTATTCCATATACTTCTCCTGCAAATGTTTCAAATATAGCAAAATTATCTCCTAAAGTCATTGTTCTTACATTTTCTATTTTTAATTTTACTGGTGTTGGATACACTCCTCCTACTTCATATTCTTCTCCTAATATTCCATAAGTATTATATCCCCATCCGTACACTTCGCCATTGTTTAGTAATACTAAACTCAATCCATCTTGTGTTTCTATCTCCTTTGCAGTTTCTCCTTCTTTCACCTTTATTTCTTCATAATCACTTGTTATTTTATTTAGTCCTGTCATATTTTTTTCATTTGCATATGTGTATACTTTTCCATCTTCTGTTAATATCAATCCATTTTTTCCAATTATTCCGCCTGAATTTATATAGTTCATTTTTATATCTACTATTTTATCTTTTATCTCATTTATTAAATTTGATGATACTTCTTCTGGATATGCTGTTATTTTTCCCATTCCCGTTGCTTGTATATCTCCTCGTATATTTGGAAAAGGTGTTACTGATGTACTTCCTGCCCAATAGATTTTATTATCTTCTGTTATGAATACAGCTGATGATGCATAAGATTCTCTTATTGCATTTGTTGTATATATATCTTTTATATTGTCAAATGGTGTTGTTCCATCTTTTGTTACTTGAACATAATTATTTTTTTGAGTTAAATTTCCCCACATACCGGTATAATTAATTCCTTTTGCATATAACTCTCCAGTGTTTGTTAATGCATATCTTGCTCCTGCTGACGTTACTAATTTTTTTACATTTGTAACTTCTGTATTTTGATTAGTTAAATTTTCATATATATTTCCATTTGCATCTACTAAACTTATATTAGTACCTTTTCCTTGCATAAATATTGCATTATTAAATACTTGTTTTAATTGATATATTGATTTACTATTTGGGGTTAAGATATCAGGGGCTTCTGCTACATATAGTTTACCATCTGCTATAAATTGTGTTACATTTCTTCCTTCAAGCATTTTAGATTCTACAATATATTCATCTGAATAAAGTTCAACACCTGTTTTAGAAGAATTAATTTTATATATTTTTCCATCAATAATTATACTATTGCTAATAAAATTGGTATTTTTTCCTTTTGTACCTGACAGTTCATAAAGTCTTCCATTTCCAATAATTGAAATTGTTCCATCAATACTTTTGCAAATACTAATTCTTTCACTAGGAGAAACCACATTTATTTCTTCTATATTATCGGTTATCTTTGTTAAAACAGATACATTTTGATTACCATTATCTATTCCTAAACCTCCCTGTCTATTGTATCCAGAACCATATAACACATTGTCATTGGTCAATACAAATGAACATATACCTATTGAATACAAATCTTTTACATTAGACCATTTTTCATCATATTGAGTTAAATCTATAAAAGTTGTTTGATTTTGAGCGTTTCCTATTCCTAATTGTCCAGAATCATTTCCTCCACATCCATATATTTTTCCATTATCACATACTATTAATGCATTTCCTTTCAAAACATAGTTACTTACTTCTATTTTAATTATATTTGTTGTGTTCAAATCTAAACCATTTATATTTATTTTAACAAAATTATTATATATATTTGTATTTCTTTGGCCTAATTCTCCGTTCGCATTTGCACCTGCTCCCCATAATTGATTATTTGTATCTAACACATATGTGTTTAATGCTCCTGCCCATACATTTTTGGCATTTTCAAATATCTTTATTGGAGTTGAAACTAAATATGAGTTACCTTGTCCTAATTTATTATATTGATTATCTCCCCATGCCCATAAGTTGTTTTCTGCATCTATTACATATGCTGTACCACATGACATATATATTTTTTTAACTCCGTATTTTTTGGCTATCTCGTCATCTGTGTCCACATTTTTATCTATTTTCATTTCTGTTCCTTTTGCTATCTCCTCTATGTCTAATTCTTTTATTTCTGTTAATTGTTCTTCCTCTTCTCCTGTCATTCCACTATTTGCTGTTAATTCTCCGACTACTTTCACTGTTCCATTTCCATATAGCTTATATATGTTATTTGCTACTGCTATATATTCTGGATCAGCGATATCATTTAATGGTATTAATACATATATTGTATTATGGTTATATTCTTCTCCCTCTATACTTATTACCTTATAGTCATTTTCTAATGCTATTAAATACAAATCTCCTTTAAAATTATTTGCAGATTGTATTTTCTCCTTGTCTAGCTTATAAAATTTGCTATAATCGATTGTATCTATTGTTGCTATTTCATCCTTTCCTGCCGTTGTTGCCCATCTCACCATTTTTTGTTTCAATTCATCACTTATTATACTTTTATCTACACTTTCCAATGTTTCCTCTTTTATTACTGGATATTGGTCTATTCCTGTTTTATTATCTAGTTGTTCTCCCACTCTGTATATATCTATTTCTTCTTTCAAAGTTGCTAAATTTGTTTGGAACCTAGCATCGACTGCTCTAGTTATTATTCCATTTTCTCCAAAAAAAGTTGATATTGTTACTGATGCCAATATTAAAAGTACAATTATAGTAATTACCAATGCAATTAATGTAATACCTCTTCCATTGTAAAATAAATCAATTTGATTTATACCATTTTTCATTTGTTTTCTTTGCAATTTAATTCCTCCTTTTATAAAGTAATTTGATTCAAATAAATTAAATCGTAATGTAATACTAGATAATATCAGATATATACAGATTTTTATTTGTATTTTTTTAAAAGTTCTATATACAGTTTTTTATATAAATATATTGCTTTTTTTATTGGAAAATGATATAGTTTTCTTAGTTTTAAGATAATTATAAATCAAATTAATTTATATAAAAATAAAAAGCAAAGAAGTCATTTCAACTTAAACAGCTAAAAATAGGTAAGCTTAGAAAATAAGAAAAAATATGTGTATAACAACTACACATACTTTTTTTGTATAAAAATATACAGAAATAGAAATTTTAAAGCAAAAGGTTAGTCTTTCTTCAATATTAAATCAACTAATTTTTCAGTAGCAAAACTAGAAATAGTATTTTTAGGTAAAGCAATACCCAAATTTCTTTCCGGAATTTTTTCTTTAATAGGAATCTCAAATAAAAGTTCACTTTTAAAATCATCCTCAGCAAACTCTTTAGTAACATAAGAAATACCCATACCAATCTTAGCAAAATCTTTAACCAACCCATAACTAACAACTTCAAATTTAGGTTTAAAAGAAATATTATTTTTAATCATAAAAGAATCAAGAAACAATCTAGAAGAAGAAGGCTCTTTCTGAGCAATAATAGGATAATTTTGAACTAAATCGGACAAAGCAATAGGCTTAATAATCTGCTTTTTATAACTCAAATTAGAAACAAAACAATCATGTAAAACAGCACAAGGAATAATATTTAAACTATCATCAACATTCAATGGAAAATTAATAACCAACAAATCAAGACTACCATTTTTTAGCAAAGAAATTAAATTAGAAGTCAAATTGTTTGTAATAGAAATATCCACATTAGGATAAAGCATATGAAATTTTTCAATAAAAGGCAACAAAAAATATTTTGTCACAGTAGTACTAGCACCAATTTTAATAGTACCAGACTCTAAATTTTTAAGAGAAGTCAACTTACGTTCACCATTCATAAAACTCTCCACACCATTTTTAATAAACCCATAAAAAATCTTACCATTTTCAGTCAAAGAAACACCCTTAGGAGTTCTATTAAACAGGGTAATACCAAGTTCAGATTCTAGTTTCTTTATAGACTTAGTCACAGCAGGTTGAGAAATATACAAAAAATCTGCAGCTTTACTAATACTACCGATAAAGAGAAACAAAATAAAAAATTTTATAATACTCATAATTAATTTCCATCACATAACCTCCAGTTATAATAAACATTACTAATATGTATTTGAATTATATCATGAAAGAAGATATAATTCAATCATAAAAGAGGAGTAGAAAGAATATGCAGGTAAATAAATATTTATCAGTATCAAAAACAACTAAATATTTATAAAAACATATAAATATTTAGTTACACAAAATGAAGTCAAAAATCAAACTAAAAAATTTCTTTAACCACAAAAAAGTAAAACAAAAATCAGCAAAAAAATGAACAGTAGAAAATTATAGGAGGTAAATCTTATGAAAAAAAACATCATTATCACAGCAGGACCGACAAATGAAAGAATTGACTCAGTAATGAAAATAACCAATATGTCAACAGGAGCATTGGGCAGTGTTTTAGCGGAAACATTATTAGAAGACAAAGAAAAAGAAATAGATACAATTTACTATCTTTCAACTAAAATGTCACGCAAGCCAAGAATAGAAAGTGAAAAGATAAAATATATAACAATCGAATCCACACAAGACCTAATTGATACATTGGAAAAAATTTTCAAAAGCACAAAAATTGACATCATAATTCATTCATCAGCAGTAGGTGACTATGCAGGAAAATATGTGATAAGAGCAGAGGAACTGATAGAAGAAATAATCAAAGAAATCCACAAAGCAGAAAGCATTGAAGAAATAACATCAGAAAAACTGATGAAAATCTTCGAAAATCCAAAAAGCATCTGCAACAATGACACAAAAATTTCCTCATATGAGCCACACCTGATGACAATGTTGCAACTTACTCCAAAAGTAATAGGAAAAATAAAAAAGATGTCACCAAATGTCACATTAGTAGGATTTAAACTATTGGACGGAGTAAGTAAAGAAGAATTATACAAAGTTGCCTCAAAGCTTAGAGAAAAAAATAATGCTGACTATATTGTAGCAAATGATTTATCCAAAATTGGAAATGGGAAACATTGGGCTATGATATTAAACAAAAAAGGAATTGTAACAGAATGCAATACAAAAAAAGAAATTGCAAAAGCATTAGAAGAAATTTTATTTTGATTAAACTTCAGTAACCCCAAGAACCTAAATGAGATGTTAAAATAACAACTCATTTAGGTTCTTTAGATATAAAAATAATAGCACTTCAATATTATCAATTATACAATAAAAGATTAAGCTTAAATAAAAAGGTAAAATTAATAATAATACTTCCAAAAAAAGGAAAAGTTAAAAAAAGTGAAAATAAAAAGCTCAAAAAAATATTGAGAAAAAGCAAAAAATAGTGTATATATAATATATATGCAACTATCATAAATAAAAAAGTGCAAAAAAAGAAAGTGAATAAAAAAACACAAATTAAAAATACAACCAAAACTAATTATAATATAAAATTATATAGAATAATTAAAGGGGAAAGATATGGAAGAACTTATTGAAAAAGCCAAAAAAGGAGATAAAGAGGCTTTTACAGAGCTAGTAATATTAAATAAGAGTAAATTACATATGATTTCAAGAAGATTTTTAATGAGAGAAGCAGATATAGAAGATGCAATACAAGAAACAATGATAAAAGCATTTTTTAAAATCAAAACAATAAAACATGATGAAATATTTGAATATTGGATTGAAAGCATTTTGATAAATGAATGTAGAACAATTAATAAGAAAAAATATAAAAGAGAAATACCAACAGATGTAGAAATATTACAAAAAATATTTATACCAAAAAGTAGTGAAGATGGAGACCTAACAGAGATAGAGCATTTCGAAGCGAGAAACGACTTTAAAACACTAATAAAGAAATTAAAAGAAGAAGAAAGAACAATATTAATATTACGTTTTGAAATAGGATACACAACAAAACAAATAAGTAAAATACTAAATATAAAAGAAGGAACAATAAAATCCAAAATCTCAAGAGCAAAAAATAAGATAGATAAAATAAAGAAAAAAGGAGGCGATAAATAATGAAGCAAGAAAATGAAAATAAAAACGAAAATGAAAAAGATGACATTGATAAATACATAGAAGATATAGTAAATAAAAAAATATCAGAACCAGAAGGCTTCGAAAAAGCAATAAGAGAAGCACTATATTCAGATAAATTTAATAAAAAACTAAGAAAAAGACAAATAATAAGAACAATATCAACAGCCTGTGCAACAGTAATACTAACATCTGGTGTAGCAATAGGTGGGTTTATAGTATATGAAAAAGTATGGAAAGAACCAAAACAATATACATACGAAGAATTAAAAAATACAATTGCAGACACAGAAGTATCTGATGAAGAGAAGAAAGACTTAATATCAGAAGAACAAGCAAAACAAACAGCTTTGGAAATAGCAAAAAATTTAGGGTATGAGAATGAGGTAGTTGAAAGTATTGAGCTGAAACAGAATAAAATTGAAGAATATGAAGAGAAATACTATGAGATAAAAACAAGTGATAATATAGATAATATAGAAATAAAAATTAATGCAACAGACGGACAAATAATGGCTTTTGATAATATGAATTTATTAGATAAAGAAGAAAACAATAAAGATATTACAAACCAAGAGGTTATAAATATTGTAAATAATATATATGGAAAAATAAAATTAGAAACAAGCAATTATGAGTTAGAAGAATGTAATGAAGAGGATATATCATATAGAGGAAAAGAAAAAAATGTTTGGAATGTAACATATTATAAAAAATATAATGGAATAATCAATCCATATGAAAGACTAATCTTTTATCTAATTATAAATCAAAACGATGTGAAAGTTTGCTCAATTTATACAGACCAGAATGGAGTTTACGAAAACAATCCACAAGTTATAACTGAACAAGAGGCCATAAATATAGCTACAAATAAAGAAAAAGAAATAACAGACAATGATATTTTAAATATTAATATAAAAAAAGGATTAAAAAAGACGAATAAGTTTATATATACATTGGAAAATAATACTCAAAAAGTAAATATAAATAATATGGAGGGAAATATTACAGAAACAAGTAACATAGTAAGAAATGTATGGATAGTAGAAATTTTTCATAATAAGAAAAATAATATAGATACAGAAAATTTAATAAAAGGATTAAACAAAGAATACTATGTAGACTTAACAACAGGAGAAATAATAGGAGGTAATATACTAGAAAATAAATAAATGTAAAGTTGAGGCAAAATCAGATTTTGCCTCAACTCTTAAAAAGTAAATTTTATATACTAGAAAGGAAAATTCAATACAATTAAATTATATCATAATTGTATGAAACATAAGCACTACGATAGATGCCAGGAGGGTTAGCAATACTGGAAGCATCAAAATATAGCTGTATTTTTTCTCCAGCGGAAACATTGCAAGAAACCGCAAAGAAAGTGGAACCAGATCGATCGTCAACAACAATAGTAGAAGCCTTAACAGCACCAGATGTGCTTCTAATTTGAGCAGTCAATTTAATTCGGCTAGAGTTAGCGTATCCATCATCGCCATAGAAACTACCAGATATTACTAAAGTACCACTTTTACCCATAGTCTTAACAGGTGTTAAGTTATAATCAGTAAACCTGTAACTTCCACCAAACCCAGACCCATACCAAGTCTCTGTACCAGCCCGAGGCTGAATGCTTTCAACACTCGCATCAGCAGTCTCTGTTGCTTTGAGTGTGGGTGCAACATCCTCATTTTCCTGTCCCTGTGCAAAAACGGGACTCACAGAAAAAGCGAAAACAGATACACCTACAACAATACCCAAAATCCGCTTTTTAAGCTTTGAAAAATTTTTTCTCATTCTCATACTCTTCTCCTTTAAAAAATAAAAAAAACAAGTTTACGAGTTACATTTTTTTCCTTTCTAGTTTTCTATATCTAAAACCACTTTAATAAATAAAGTGATAATAGATCAAATTTGCATTCGCAAAACTAAGCGAATAATTAGCATAAAACGACATATTTTGACAAAAAAGCAAAAAAAAATAAAAAGAAACATATAAAAAACAAGTTATAATATCAAAATTATAACTTGTTAAGAACAGTAAATACAACCTGTTTAACAGTTGGTTTAATAAATCTGGACAAATTAAAATAACTAGTAATGATATCTTCATTACAATCATAAATCATCATTTTAGTTGCCTGAGAAATATCACATTTAATAGTATTAGCATTTTTATTAAATTTCTCTGCAACAGCAGGATACACATCTCTACTAAGATTATCATAAAACTTATCCTTGTTAGTATAAAGAACATAAATAGCTTCAACCAAATATTGAGAGCCATGATAAGAAAAATTATAATTCAAAACTTCTAATTCACGAACAATCTTATTTCTAATAAAAATTTCAGCATTAATAATCTCTCTTTCCTTACAAATTTTACTTATCTGTGAAGCTATAAATTTAAGTTCAATAGGCTTTTTAAAATAACTATTAATATATCTACTATTTTCAAATTTAGAATTAGTTATAGAGCTATTTGAAAAAACTATAAGAGAATCTACATATTTAGTCAATTCATTTTCATTAATAAAATTAAGAATATTATATGCTCCCAAATCATCCATATTTAAATCCATCAAAATAAGGTCAGGAATTTCAGTATCGATAATATTAATCGCCTCCTCACAAGAAAAAGCCATACTATAAACTCTTACATCAGGTACATATTGAGATATGTAATTAACGATGTTTTTGCAGTATTCTGCATTGTCTTCAACAACTAATAAATTTATCATATTTTTCACCTCTACTATAAAGATGAAAGTTAAGGGCAAAAAAGTTGCATTTTTTTAAAAATTTTTTAATTTTTTTTGTTTAAAACAAAGAAACGGTCGAAAAATAGCGAAAAATAAAGGCTTTTAGAAAAACAAAAAACAAAAATAAATTCGACCAATCGGTCAGAAAAAATAATCAGTCAATTAAAATAAATTGAAATAAATAAAAAAACAATATAATCAATAATATTTATCTGATTATATTGTTTAATCAATATCATTTTTATATAAAAACATTTTAAATTAATTAAGTTCTTTAAAGAAATCATATTCATTTCCAGATGTATTTGTCTTGCCTTGATACAAATAACCTGAATACAAACTACCATTTGAATCATTCAAATTAGTATTTAAAGTAGCATGATAAGTAAAATTATCATCATCATAATTTTTAATATGAATATCAAAATTTATTACATAACTAATATCATCAAGATTCACATTAGCCTGTTGCAAAAGTTTTCCATTAAAAGAAAGAGAATTAACTTGTTCACTAACTGAAAAATTCTGTACAATATCACGATTAACATATCCTAAAGAAATAGGGTTAGAACAATCAGCATAAAAAGTAGGAGTAGAATAATCAGCCATTTCATTTTGTTCATTATTATGAATAATATTAAAATCAATTCTTCCATTTTCAGGAACACTTAAAACATCAAACTTACCAAAATCATTTAAATTTTTATAATTCAAATACTGACTACCAGCACCACCATTAGTTGTAATTTGTATATTATCAATATATAGTTCTTTTACAGTATTAGTAGTTGTTAATTCACTAATATAACTAGTATTATCAATTGAAAGAGCAATATCGGTATATTGACAAATACTCAAATCTTGCAAAGACTTATTTGAACTATTATCAATTGCATTAGCACTACTATAAAGTAAAATTCTACTAACTCTAAAAACAGAATTTTGATTTTGATTTGCAATTTTTAAAGAGGTCTGAAAAAACTCATCTCTAGCATAGCTTGCATAAAATATATAAGCATAACCAAGTATAGATAAAATAAGTAATATAATAAGCACAGCCAATAAAAATTTATCATGTTTAACCTTTATTTTTTTCATTTGAATCCTCCCAACCTCTTAAAAACTATAATCTATCATATAACATTTCCATATATTTAAATACTTTTTCATGCCAATCTTCATCACTTGCATATCTTTGATTAACAGCAGCCAAAGTTGAACCATTATAATATGTAGCAACAGCAGTTTCATTATTATAAATTTTTGTTCCAGGTGGATTAATATAATATTTTGTTAATACTCTAGCCACCAAATCAATTCCTTCTTCATAAGTATCAAATTCGAAAGAAGATTCATAAGGAGTAGAGTCATAAGAACCATATCCAAATAAATTCTTTTTATCTTGAGCAATTTGTGAAGTTCCCCAACTACTCTCATGAATAGCTAAAGATGCTAAGAATATACCATTAATATTATATTTTTGCTCAACTTCATAAAATACTTTAGCATTATCCTCAAAGATATTATTTTTATCATTAGGTAAATTTTTAAAGATTTTTTGATAATCTTTTAAAGTCAATCCACTAGGTTTATTTAAATCCATTTCAATATTAACTTTATCTGTAATCTTTTTAATTCTGTTCAATTCAGGCATTGTAGGAGTAGCAGTTGCTGAAGTTAAAACTTTTGTAGGAAGATATCCTTCAATAGAATCATATGCAACCTTACACCAATCTTCACTAGGTAATTCCAATAAAGTAACATCAATATATTTTTCAATTTTAGCAACTTCTTCAGCCCCATCATCAGCATCTTTTCTTAAAACTGCATCAGAAGTTAAATATAAAGTATCATTTAAATGAGCTTTAATTTTTGCTAAAAATTCAGAAGTACCAACAGCTACAATTTCAGGCAAATAATCCTGAGTTTTTGTTTCACTTAAAATATTTTCTTCTTTAAATTCGCCATTTTCATAAGTTTTTACAACAGTAACATCTTTCTTTCCAACTTCACCTTTTTGAATAGTATTTTCTTCACCTTTAGGAAGATAAGAACAATCTTGTTTAACTGTTTCAAAAGGTATGTCTCTTTGCTCTGTAACTTGTTCTTTAACAGTTTCAAGAGCAGCATTAGAAACAATAATGTTATGTGCATTTAAACGATGACGGTTAATTTCTATATCAACATCTTCACTTTCAGAAACTACATCAGAAGAAGCTAAAGAGTCTTTAGACATTACCGAATTAGAAAATGTAACAATAACAACAGATGCTATAATTAAAAGAATTAAAATACCTCCTGAAATTGGAATTGCTTTTTTAGTAATTTTTTTATTTTTATTAAATACATCTTTTTCATTTTTATTTTTTATCTTAGAGGCTTTAGAAACTTTATTATTTTTCTTTTCAATTTTATCTCTAAGTTTTTTATCTGCTATAAGATTTTCTTGTTCATATGAATAACGAGCTTGTTCTAATTCTTTGAAAACATCGGTTAATTTTCTACCAGAAAAATCTTTATTATCCATATATCAAGTTCTCCTTTCCGTAAAATAAAATTATACAAACATATTATATAATAAAAGGCAAAACTTGTCCACTGTTTTTAAAAAAGTTTTGAATAGTAAATCTTAGAAAAATAACAAAATTATGTTGCTTTATTATGAAAAACAGTGTATAATACTAATGAAATTTAGTAACTCATTAACCATGCTTTAAAAATTTTTAAAGTATCTTCAAAAAAGGAGAAAAAAGGTATGAAAAAAGAGTTTATCTTACGGACAGAAGCGGTGTTATCATCTGAAAAGGCTACTATGGCCTTCGGCGGTGATAATGATGTAACCATTCCAATGTGCATACTCGAGAATTTATATAATTATAAAGGAGTTCCCGAGAAGATGGTAATTGCAGACAGAGTTATTGACTATATCCAAGATTTGGATATGGCAAAGATTTCAAGTGATAGAGGAGTAAAACAGAAAAATGGCAGTATATTAAGAATAATTGACAATGATGTGATAGATGAAAAAATTGAAAAAATAAATAATCTATCATTATCTGACAAAAGAGTATTTCAGGTTTGCCTTGACAGGCAGAAAGCAAATGCACACAAAGATATACAAGTCATTTTGATTTCTCAGAATCCGTCTATTCGGATAAAAGCAAAAAAACTTGGAATCGAATCACAACCATTTAAGGATGAGATTTTTCCATTGCCTAAGGACCAGTATACTGGAATGATTGAGGTATTCGCTTCTCAAACGGCATTAGACAAATTTAATAGAGATAAATCTATTAAAATAAATGATGTCTATAACTACAACCAAATCGAATGGTTTGAAAATATGTTTGTAGTTATGAAATCAGAAAAGAATACTTCGTGCTTGGGAAGATATTCTCAGGGTAGCATTATACCATTAAGGTATAGGAAAAAATCAGAATTAAAAACCTTAAATGTTGAGCAAGAAATGTTAGCTGAATGTCTAGCAGCGCCACCAGAAGTTGCTCCACTTGTTGTCATAAAAGGTGCTGCTGGAACAGGTAAGACATTTTGTACATTATCAATTGCTTTGAACAAGCTTAAAAAATTTGAAAGTGATGGAATATATGACAAAATCTTAATTGCATCACCAACAGTTAACATTGATGATGAAATTGGCTACTTACCAGGTGACATCGATAGTAAAGTAAGTCCGTATTTAGGTGGAATTATGGATAACTTGTGGAACTACTTTAAAATGGGAGGAGACGATTTAGACAACGAAGTTGTCGAAGATCAAATTTCCGAACTATTTGCCAGAAAATTTATTGAAATTCAAGGAATTGGATTCTTAAGAGGAAGATCAATAAAAAGCAATTTATTCATAATTGATGAGGCACAAAATATCAGACCCGAGATTTTACTTGATATTGTTACAAGAGTAGGCAAAGGAACCAAAATTGTATTAATGGGTGACCCAACACAGGTCAACAGAGTAGGACTTAACATAAGGAGAAATGGACTTGTATACATCTCTGAGAAAATGAAGGGAAGCTCATTATGCTGGCAGGTAACATTAAGCAACGAAAAATCTGTCCGTAGTGAACTGGCACAGGAAGCATTAAGAATTTTGCAGAACAGCTGATTTTTCACAAAAGTATCCTAAAATAGGAACTAAAAAACAAAAAATCCAACTCAAAATGAGCTGGATTTTTTGATTTTAAAAAATATATTTTAAAATACCACTTAAGATTATAAAAGCAACTTTTTACAAAAAATATTATAAGTTAAATCATCAAATTAATTAAAATAAGTTATATAAAAATTCACTTGCAAAATCCCAAAAATAGTATATAATATAATAAAAATAAAAGAGAAGGAAGCCAAAATGAAAGAAATAGAAAAAAACATAGAATACACATTTAAAAACAAAGAATTACTAGAAACAGCACTAACACACACATCATATGCATACGAAAACAACAAAGAAAGCAATGAAAAGCTAGAATTCTTAGGAGACAGCATACTAGAATACATATCAAGTGACTACTTATACAAAAACTACAAAAACCTAAGAGAAGGAGAAATGACAAAAGTAAGAGCAACAGTAGTATGTGAAAAAAGTCTACACCAAGTAGCCCAAAAGCACCATTTAGACGAATACATAAAAGTAGGAAAATCAGAAAAGCACACACATGGAAATAAAAAACCAGCAATAATGGCAGACTGTGTAGAAGCAATAATAGCAGCAATATACTTAGACGGAGGAATAGAACCAGCACAAAAATTCATAATAAAAAACTTAGAAGAACCAATAAAAATAGCAACACAAAATGTAGGAGACAAAGACTACAAAACAGTATTGCAAGAAAAACTTCAAGAAAACGGAGAAGTAAAAATAGAATATACAATAACAAAAGAAACAGGACCAGACCATGACAAAACATTTGAAGCAGAAGTAGAAGTAGACGGAAAAATATTAGCAAAAGGAACAGGGAAAAGCAAAAAAGCAGCACAAATGCAAGCTGCAAAAAAAGCATTAGAACTATTGCAATAAAATTTATAAAAGTCAAATTAAGCAAAACATAAGTAATTGCTAAACTAAATTTAAAAATCATAGTGACATAGAGAAATATAGAGATATAGAAAACCATATATCAATAAAACAAGAAAGAGGTGAAGCGATGAAACACAATTACATAATACCAATTTTTGTACCACACTTAGGATGTCCAAATGACTGTGTATTTTGCAATCAAAAATCAATAAGTGGGCAAAAAAATAACATGACCAAAGAAGAAGCAAAAAAAATAATAGAAGAATATTTAAAAAGCATAAAAGACGAAAATGCAGAAATAGAAGTAGCATTCTTTGGAGGGAGCTTCACAGCAATAGAAGAAGAAAAACAAAATGAACTATTAAGCTTAGCATATGAATATATAAAAGAAGGTAAAATAAAAAGTATAAGAATATCAACTAGACCAGACTATATAGACAAAAAAATATTAAAAAGACTAAAAAAATACAAAGTAAAAACAATAGAATTAGGAGTACAATCAGCAAATAACTTTATACTAGAAAAAGCAGGAAGAGGACATACATTTGAAGACGTAAAAAAAGCATCAAAACTAATCAGAAGATACGGATTTACACTAGGACACCAAATGATGGTAGGGCTACCAGAAAGCACAAGAAAAGACGAAATAAACACAGCAAAAGAACTAATAAAATTGAAACCTAAAATGGTAAGAATATATCCAGTTTTAGTATTAAAAGGAACAAAACTAGAAAAAGAACTAAAAGAAGAAAAATACAAACCACTATCAATAGTACAAGCAGTAGAAACGTGCAAAGAACTAGTAAGGATGTTTGCAGATAAAAAAATAGATATAATAAGAGTAGGACTTCAAAACACAGATGAAATAACAGACCCAAATAACGAAAACAGTGAAGTAGTTGCAGGACCATATCATCCAGCATTCAGACAATTAGTAGAATCAAGTTTATGGTATGATGCAATTGTAGAAAAAATAAAAAAATTAAACGTAAAAGTAAAAGAAGTAGAAGTAACAATAAACCCAATAGATACAAACAATGTCATAGGACATAAAAAAGAAAACATAATAAAATTAAAACAAACATATGATGTAGATTTAAGAATAAACCCAGACAAAAAAATAAAACAAGGAAAATCAAAAATAGAAATAACAAAAACATTTGACTAATAAGAAATAGAAGATAATCAATAAAAATATCACAAAGATATAAAATTAATTCATAAATCAACAACATGAAAAATCTAATACGTAAATAATCAAAACTGAATAAAAAAATCCTAAAATCACCATACTAAAACAAAGTATGGTGATTTTTTGTGAAAGTAATAATAAAAGAAAAAATAATAATTCCTAAAATGATAAAAGAAATAATAGAAACATTAATAGGAGCATTAATAATGGCAATAGGAACATCACTATTCCTCTTACCAAACCAACTATCATCAGGAGGAATAGCAGGTGTTGCAACAATTTTCTATTATCTATTAAAAATACCAATGGGAACAACAATGCTTGCATTCAATATACCACTATTCGTATTTGCGGTATACAAAATAGGAAAAAATTTTTTCATAAAATCAATGATAGGAACAATAGGATTTTCAGTATTTGTAGACTTTTTTGACAAATTTGAAGCATTAACAAATGATAGATTTTTAGCCTGTATATATGGTGGAATAATAATGGGATTAGGAACAGCAGCTTTATTAAAAGCAAATTCATCAACAGGAGGATCAGACCTAATAAGCTATTTAGCAAAAAGCTATAAACCAGAATTAAGAACAAGCAACATAATTGTAATAATTGATGCAGTAATAGTAGCATTAAACGTAATATTTTTTAAAGAAGTAGAAATAGGATTATATTCTGCAATAGCAATATATATAATGGGAAAAATAATAGACATATTTTTCGAAGGAATATATTTCACAAAACTAATATTCATAATTTCAGATAAAAACGAAAAAATAGCTTACGAAATAGGAGAAAACATAAAAAGAGGTACGACTGGACTACTTGGAAAAGGAATGTACACCAAAAAAGACAAACTAGTACTAATGTGTGCAGCATCCAGAGGAGACATATCAAGAGTAAAAAACATAGCAAGAAAAATAGATCCAAAGAGCTTCATAATAATAACTAATTCTAGAGAAGTTGTGGGGCAGGGGTTTAAATAGCAAGTTTTTTGGACTCTAATTTGTAATAAAAGGCTATTTTAGTTCGTTGACCGCTCCCAGGGGTATATGTATAAAATATTTATTCCGCTCCTCGGCTTGTTACATTGCCTACGCCTTCTAAATCCAAAACAAACGAGCCTCTCGTTACATTCTTCACGCTTCCTCATTTATTTTGGATTAAGAAGGCGTACGACAATTCCACGGCACACTCGTCACTCCATAAATATTTTATACATATACCCCTTAACGCTGACCTAATGATTGCTTTAGCCTTTTATTACAAATTAGAGTCCAAAAATCTTGCTATTTATAATTTAATATAGTAAAATAATAATAAATTCTAATGAAAAACATAGGCATAAATTGTCTTGGGAAGGAATGAAAAAATATGAAAAATTATTATGATATATTGCAGGTAAATCCAAAAGCATCTCCAGAAATAATAGAAAAAGCATATCATTTCTTAGCAAAAAAATATCATCCAGATATGCAATCTGATGAAATAGAAAAATTAAGATGTGAACAAATACTAAAAGACCTAAACGAAGCATATTATGTACTATCAGACGTATTTTTAAGAGAACAATATGACAAAGAACTTCAAAATCAGAACATACAAAATAAGCAAAATATAAATACTGAAAATAGACAAGAAAATGTAGAAAATAAAAGTAACGTACATAATAATTTAAAAGATAAAATAAATTTCAATAACTTCAAAAATAATATAAAAGCAAATAAAAGAACAAATAAAAAACAAGAAAAAAAGCAAAACATCCAAACAAACCAAGAACCAGAAAGATATGAAGTAGGAACGTTTTCAGCATTAGTAGCAATTGTAAAAAGGCTGATTAAAGACACACCAGACGCAGAAAATATTAAGAAAGTCAATAAAAAAGACATATATATTTTCATAGTTGCAATAGTAATAGTATTAATAATTTGTGTAATTTTATGGTTCATACCATTCACAAACAGCTTTATAAGAAATATATTTTTCCTAAAATAGAAAACTATGTATTGACAAGCTTTTTTCTATAATGTATAATATATATCGTTATAGGGTTATCCCGCATACATACGTGTATGACCGGAAGGAGGGGAAATATAAATGTCAGAGATTAAAGTAAATAATGGAAATATAGAAGAAGCATTAAGAAGACTTAAAAGACAATGTGCTAGAAATGAAGTAATGCAAGAAGTTCGTAAAAGAGAACATTATGAAAAGCCTAGTGTAAAAAGAAAGAAAAAATCAGAGGCTGCAAGAAAAAGAAAATATTAAAAATGTAATAGTAGGAGTTTAGGGGAAAATCCTTAGACTTCTATTTTGATTTTAAAGAGCAATTAGTATATATTTAAAAAAAATACAAATAATATAAAAAGGTTTATAGATTATCCAAAAATCTAAATTTATTAATAAGGATGTAAAGTATGTTATATAAAGAAAAACAAATAAAAGAAGGAATAAAATTACATTTAATAAAAAACGAAAGATTCAAAACAAATTTAATAGCTGTATTTTTAACAATGCCACTAGAAAGAGAAAATATAACAAAAAACGCTATGATACCAATGATATTAAGAAGAGGCTCAAAAAATATGCCAACACAAGAAGATATAAGCAAAAATTTAGAAGAAATGTATGGAGCAATATTTGATTGTGGTGTTGAGAAAAAAGGAGAAAATCATATATTAAAATTCTATTTAGAAAGCATCAATGATGAATTTTTACCAGAAAGTCAAGGAAAAATATTAAAAGAATCAATAGATAAATTACTAGAAATTGTATTTAATCCATTAGTAGAAAATGAAGAATTCAATAAACAATATATAGAACAAGAAAAAATAAATTTAAAACAAATAATAGAAGGTAGAGCAGACAATAAAAGTAGGTATGCATTAGACAGATGTGTTGAAGAAATGTATAAAGACACAAACTATTCACTATACAAATATGGATATGTTGAAGACCTAGAAAATATTAATGCAAGCAACCTATATATATCTTACAAAAAAATAATAGAACAATGTAATATAGATATCTATGTATCAGGAATTGTAGATGAAGAAATAATAAAATATATAGAAGAAAATAATAATCTAAAAAACATAAACAATAGAAAATCAATAATAAAAAAATACGAAATAGAAAAAGAAAAACCAATAAAAGAAAAAACAATATTTGAAAACTTAGATGTTAATCAAGGAAAATTAATTATGGGACTAAAAGTGCCAATGCAAACAGAAGATAAGCAATATGACACAATAATATATAACAGTATATTAGGAGGAAGTGCCAATTCTAAACTATTTCAAAATGTAAGAGAAAAAGCAAGTTTAGCATATACAGCAAATTCAAGTTATATAAGAATGAAAAATACCATCTGCATAAACTGTGGAATAGAATTTGCAAATTATGAAAAAGCTGTAGAAATAATAAAAACACAATTAGAAGAAATGAAAAATGGAAACTTTTCAGAAGAAGATGTAGAAAATGCAAAAAGAGGATACATTTCAGCAATAAAATCAATAGAAGATGAGCAAGATACAGAAATAATGTATTATTTTGGACAAGAATTTACAAATATAAAATTAGACATAAAAGGATATGAAGATAGAATAGCAAAAGTTAAAAAAGAAGACATTATTGAAATAGCAAAAATTGTAAAAATAGACACAATATATTTTCTACAAGATGGAAGTGTAAAACTACAAAATAATAGATAAGGAGGCAACAATGCAAGTAATTCAAAATTTAAAAGTAAAAGAAACTTTATATTTAGAAAATTTAGAAAATGGACTGACAGTAATGATTATACCTAAAAAAAATGTCCAAAAAAAATATATAATATGGGGAACTAATTATGGATCAAATGATAGCACATTTATAGTACCAGGCGAAACAGAAATTACAGAAGTACCCAAAGGAGTAGCACATTTTCTAGAACATAAAATGTTTGAACAAGAAAATGGAAAAAACAGTTTAGATGTACTAACAGACCTAGGAGTAAATGCAAATGCATATACAACAAATGACCATACAGCATATTTATACGAATGCACTGACAATTTTTATGAAGCATTAGACGAATTTATGGATTATGTACAACATCCTTATTTCACAGACGAAAATGTAGAAAAAGAAAAAGGAATAATTGGTCAAGAAATAATGATGTATGATGACTATCCAGAGTGGAAAGTATATTTAAATACATTAGAAGCAATGTATCATTCAAACCCAGTCAAATTAGACATCACAGGAACAATCGACACAATAAAAGAAATAAACAAAGAAATTCTGTATAAATGCTATAACACATTTTATCAACCATCAAATATGGCAATGGTAGTATGTGGAGACTTTGAACCAGAAAAGTTATTAGAGGAAATAAAAAAGAGACTAATAAAAACAGACAAAAAAGGAGAAATAAAAAGAATTTATCCAGAAGAACCTGAAAACATAGTAAAAGAAAAAGTAATACAAAAAATGGATGTTAGTAGACCTTTATTTAACATAGGAATAAAAGTAAACAATTTTTCATCAATAAGTTCAAAAGAAAAAGTTAGAAAAAGTATAATGATACAACTAATTTTAAACTTATTATTTGGTGAAAGTTCAAATCTCTATAAAAAATTATACAATAATGGAAATATATCATATATACCAGTAATGGACTTTGAATATTCAAAAACATATTCACATATATTAATTTCAGGACAATCAAACAATCCAGAAGAATTATATGAAGAACTAAAAAAAGAAATAAAAAATATGAAAAATCAAAATATAAAACCAGAAGACTTTGAAAGACTAAAAAAGACATTATATGGAGAATATATAAAAGAATATAATGATGTAACAGATATTGCAAGAATGTTTTTAGTAGATTATTTTAAAGACGTAAATACTTTTGAATTTGTTGAACAAGTTAGCAATATAAATCTAGAAGAAATTTATCAAATTTTAGATGATTATTTTGATGAAAGTAAGATGGTTCTATCAATAGTACAAGCATAAACAATTATTTTAAAGAAAAATTAAAACTTTATAATTTTATAAAAAATGTAAAAATAACGAAATTTTAGACAATAAAAGAAATTAAAAGTGAAAATTCACTTAAAAAATATAGAATGTGAAATTTGTAATAGTAACGGTAAAAATAACAAAAAAAATTTTTTACCGTTATTTTTTTAGCGAAAACATTGAAAAACGTCGAATTAAAGAGCACAAAAGTTGTGAAAAAAAGAAGAAAAGACTTGACTAAATAGGAAAAATATGGTAATTTATAATTATACAGAAGATAGACCAAAAAAAGGAGAGATTAATATGTTAAATGAAGAAATATGTAAATTAAGAGACAAATTAAATGAAAGCATCGAAAACAATGCCGACTATGAAGAAATATACAGATTAAGTGTTGAACTTGACGAATTAATAGCGAGATATTATAAAAATGAAAAAAAATTATGTGAAAATAAAAATTAAATCTTTCTTAAAAAGGGGACTTTTGAGGAGGGTTTTATTTTTGCTATACTATATCTTGATCCTGAGACATTTTTCTAATATACGCTCCTATTTCTTCGTTTGTAAGGTCTAATTCTGCAATTAAATTCTTTAAAACATCTCTACGTGGTAAATCCTCTTCATTATCAATACGCACATATTGCCTCAAGCTAATCCCTAATAATTGAGACATTTTTTCTTGAGTATATTTTTTTTGTTTCCTTTTTTCTTTAATCATAAAATCACCCTTTTACAATGTTATTCCCATTATTACACAATTTAATTAAGTTTGGTATTGTCATTTAAAGTCAGGTGTAAAGCCAATTTAAAGAAAAAACAATAATTTTATTGAAATTTTACCTCAAATATAATATAATATTTACCTGTAAAAAAGAGAAACATTATAAAATAAAAGAGGAGTAAAATAATGTTAGTTAGTAGAGATATAATGCTAAGTCTTATGCTAGACGCAGGAAAAGATAGAATAAATAGAGCCAAAAGATACAAAGAAGAAGGAAGGGTAGATATAGATAAAATAGAATATGAAAATAGCAGAAATTTCGAAGTATCAGCAAATGTATATGGGAATGAAACATATCGTACATATATATCAGCTAGAAATGGCGAAATAGATGATATAACATGCACATGCCCAGATTATGAGAGAACATATGGAGTATGTAAACATACACTTGCAACTATAATGGAATTAGAAGAAATAATAAGCCCAGATGAAGTAAACAAACCAAAGAGTAATAATATAAGATACACAAATTTCAAACAAATTGTAAACACATTCTATAATGAAGAAATAGACAAAATTGATGAAGAAGAAATAAAAATAGGAAAAGATTCAGGAACAATAATATTAGAGCCAAAACTAATATATAACAGATTTGACAAAGACTTAAAACTTGAATTTAAAATAGGAAACAAAAGACTATATAAAATAAAAAGCCTAACAGAATTTTATGACAGAATGTTAAACAAAGAATTTTATAAATATGGAGATAAATTACAATTCATACACACAAAAGAAATGTTTAGAAAAGATATGCAAGATTTATTAGAATTTGTATTAAAATATTCAGAAATAATCAAATATGCAAATTCAAACTCAAATAGTAATTATAGATATTACGGAAAAGCACTAAATGAAAATAGTATAATGTTAGGAAACACAGGGTTAGATGAATTTTTTGAAATAATGAAAGGAAAGAAAATAGAATTTCAAATAGACACAAAACAAGGGCAAATAGAACTAAAAGAAGAAAATCCAAAAATAGAATTCTTCTTAAACAAAACAACAAACCAAGAATATGAAATAGTTCCAAATGTTAATTTATATGAAATAATATTTCTAAAAGGAAAAGACCATCAATATATATTATGGGAAAACAAACTATACAAATTAAATAAGCAATTTGAAGAATCAACAATGAAATTAATTCAAATTTTTAAAGAAAACTATTTAACAGAAGTATTTCTTTCAAAAGAAGATTTAAAACAACTATTTTCAATAGTTGTTCCAAGACTAAAAAACACAATAAATCTAAAAAATGTAGACGAAAAAGAAATAGAAGAATACAAACCCAAAGAATTAATCACAAAAGTATATTTAGATTTTGATAAAAATGATTATCTAGTAGCAGAAGTAAGATTTTGCTATGATGAAACAGAAATAAATCCACTTAATGAAAAACAAAAAGTAAACATACCACGTAACATATTAGAAGAATCAAAAGCATTAAACATATTCAAAAAATCAGGATTTATGTTTGACGTCAAAAATTTAAGATTTATATTACCAGAAAATGATAAAATATATAACTTCTTAACACAAGACATAGCATATTACATGCAAAAATTTGAAGTAATGGTAACAGATAATTTTAAGACAAAAGAAATAACAAAGCCAAAAATAGGAACATTAGGAATAAAAGTAGAAAATGACTTATTATCAATAGACTTAAAAAAGATAAATATAGACATAAAAGAACTAAAAGATATAATGTCAAAATATAAACTAAAGAAAAAATATCATAGACTAAAAGATGGAAGTTTTTTAAGTTTAGAAGAAAATAAAGAAGTAGAATTTATAGACAAACTAGTCACAGGAATGAACATAGACTATAAAGAAATAGAAGACGGAGAAATAAGACTACCAGTTAATCGTTCTTTATACCTAAATGAATTACTAAAAGGACTAAAAGGAACAGAAATAATAAAAAACAGTGAATACAAAAACATAGTAACAAACTTAAATAAAGAAATACAAGATGATAATATAACAATACCAGAAAATTTAAATGCCGATTTACGTTACTATCAAAAAATAGGATTTAGATGGCTTTCAGTATTAGACAGTTATCACTTTGGAGGAATTTTAGCTGATGATATGGGACTTGGAAAAACAATACAAATTCTTGCTATAATTCTAAAATACATAAATAAAGAAAAAGAAAGTAGAAAAGCAAGTATAGTAATATCTCCAAGTTCGCTAACACTAAACTGGCTAAATGAAGCCAAAAAATTTGCACCAACATTAAAAGTTGGAATAATAAGAGGAACTGCAAAAGAAAGAGCAGAACAAATAAAAAATATCAACAATTATGATTTAATAATAACATCATATGATTTGCTAAAAAGAGACGTAGATAACTATAAAGAACTAAACTACACATTTAAATATGCAATCGCAGATGAAGCACAATATCTAAAAAACAGTAATACAAAAAATGCAAAAGTAATCAAAAGCATAAAAGCAGAAACAAGATTTGCATTAACAGGAACACCAATAGAAAACTCACTTGCAGAATTATGGTCAATATTTGACTTCATAATGCCAGGATACCTATTTGGATACAAGGAATTCAAAAACACATATGAAGTACCAATAGTAAAAGATCAAGACGAAAATGCAATGAACAAATTAAAAATGTTAATAGAACCATTTGTATTAAGAAGAACAAAAAAAGAAGTTTTAACAGAACTACCAGAAAAAACAATAACAGTCCTAAACAATGAAATGACAGAAGAACAAGAAGAAATATACTTATCATATCTAGCACAAGCAAAACAAGAAGTAGCAGATGAAATAAATGCAAATGGATTTGAAAAAAGTCAAATAAAAATTTTAGCAGCATTAACAAGACTAAGACAAATATGTTGCCATCCAAAACTCTTTATAAGTAATTACTCAGGAATATGTAGTAAACTAGAACAATGTTTAGAAATCATAGAAGACGGAATTTCAGCAGGGCACAAAATACTATTATTCTCTACATACACATCAATGTTTGACATCATAGAAGAAAAACTAAAGAACAGAAAAATAGCATATTTCAAATTAACAGGAGCAACAAAAGTAGATGACAGAATAAAAATGGTAGATGAATTCAATGAAAATGATAACGTAAAAATATTTTTAATATCATTAAAAGCAGGAGGAACAGGACTTAATCTTACAGGCGCCGATATGGTAATACACTATGACCCATGGTGGAACTTATCAGCAGAAAATCAAGCAACAGACAGAGCATATCGTATAGGGCAAAGAAATAATGTGCAAGTATATAAACTAATTACAAAAAACTCAATAGAAGAAAAAATTTATGAACTCCAAGAAAGAAAAGCAAAATTAGCAGATAATATGCTTGATACTTCAGTTACTTTTGTAAATAAAATGTCAAAGGAAGATATTATGCAGTTGTTCAGTTAAAAAATAATATATAAAATATTATTATTAAATATAACAAATATTAAAATTGAAGTAAAACAAATGAAGAATTTAATATGTTTTACTTCGATTTTTCTTATTATATATCATATTTTTAAAATGTATCATTTTTAAAAATATTCCATATTAATATAAAGAGAATAGAATAATAAAATAAAATGTAAAAAAGTATATAAAAGAGCAATATAGGAATTTTGTGATTAAACACACATAAAATAGCAGGAATTTTGTGAAAAAACATATTACATATACCAGGAATTTTGTGAAAAAACATATTACATATACCAGGAATTTTGTGATATATTATATATAGGTGATGAAAATGAATAATTTTGAACAATTTGAAAAAAGAAATGACGAAAGATGGGAAAGGGAACTAGACGAAAAGATAGATACGTTATTAGAACAATATTATAACTTCCAAAGAGAAGAAGGAGAAACCAAACTAGAATATTTAACAAGAAAGAAAAAATTAGTTAGTAAAATTATTGATACATACATTGTAATAAAAGTAGAAGGTTTTGGATTTGAAGAAAAAGGGTACAGGAAAGATTACAACATAAAACAATACGAATTTGCAGAATTATCATATCTAGTAGAAGAAGCGAAAAGAAAGCAAAAAGAGAGAAGAGAAAAAGTACAAAGAGATATTAAATTTGAAAGCCTAAAAGATTACAAAGGAGAAGAAAGATAAAAAAGTAAAAGGGCTAAAACATAAAAAATAGAGGAGAACAAAATTATGAAAAATCATATAAACATTATAGGTGGAGGATTAGCAGGAACAGAAGCGGCATATCAAATAGCTAAAAGAGGAATAAAAGTAAAACTATATGAAATGAAACCAAAAAAATATTCCCCAGCACATAGCAACCCAAATTTAGCAGAAATAGTTTGCAGTAACTCATTCAAATCAAATCTACTAACAAATGCCTGTGGACTCCTTAAAGAAGAACTAAGAAGATTAGATTCATTATTAATCAAAACAGCAGATGAAACAAAAGTACCAGCAGGACAAGCACTAGCAGTAGACCGTGACATATTTTCACAAAAAGTCACAGATGCAATAAGAAAAAATGAACTAATAGAAATAATAGAAGAAGAAATTGGAGAAAAAATCCACTTAAAAGACCTATGCAAAGAAGCAATTACAATAATTGCAACAGGACCATTAACATCTGATGCATTATCAAAAGAAATAAAAGAATTAACAGGTCAAGACAAACTATATTTCTATGATGCAGCAGCACCAATAGTAACAAAAGAGAGTATAGATTTTT
>CAJFQT010000008.1 GCA_904419095.1 uncultured Clostridia bacterium
TGATACATTTGCTGTTGTTGAATTTCCACCAAAAGAACCACATCCAAGTGTTAAAGATGGCATATTTGTATTGTATATATCTCCTATTGCTCCATGTGTTGATGGTGAATTTACTATAATTCTTCCTGCTTTCATTTTTTCTGAAAATCTTAGAATTGCATCTTTATCTTCTGAGTGTATAACTGCAGAATGTCCCATTCCTCCAAATTCTATTAATCTTTCTGCTATGTCTAGTCCTTCTTCTTCATTATTTGAAATATAGTATGTTAAAACTGGACTTAATTTTTCTTTTGAGAATGGATATTCTTCTCCAACTCCTGTTTCTGGTACTACTATTACTTTTGTTTCTTTTGGAATTTCAAATCCTGCTTCTTCCGCTATTTTATATGGATATTGCCCTGGTACATGAGATTTTATTTTGTATCCATTTTCTTCTGTATAATCAAACATACTATTGGATAATTTTTCTTTTTCTTCTTGATTTACAAAATAACATCCTGCTTCTTTCATTAATTCTTCAAATTCATTTGCTATTTCCTTGTCTACTATTGCTGCCTGTTCTGATGCACAAATCATTCCATTGTCAAATGATTTTGACATTACTAAGTCATTAACAGATGTTTTTAACTTTGCTGTTTTATCTATATAGCAAGGTACATTTCCTGGTCCTACTCCTAATGCTGGTTTTCCACAAGAATATGCAGAACGCACCATACCTGTTCCCCCTGTTGCTAATATTAAATTGACATCAGGATGGTTCATTAGTGCTCTTGTTGCTTGTATTGATGGTTTTTCAATCCATAATATACAATTTTCTGGTGCTCCTGCCGCTACTGCTGCATCTCTTAATATTTTTGCTGCTTGAGAACTACATTTTTGTGCTGATGGATGAAATCCAAATATTATAACATTTCTTGTTTTTGCTGCTATTATAGATTTAAACATTGTTGTAGATGTTGGATTTGTAACAGGTGTTACTCCTGCTATTATTCCTACTGGTTCTGCTATTTCTACATAGTCTTCTTCTTCATTTTCATTTATTATTCCAACTGTTTTTTCATATTTTATGCTATGGTAAATATATTCTGTTGCAAACATATTTTTTGTAATTTTATCTTCATATATTCCTCTATTTGTTTCTTCTACTGCTAATTTTGCAAGTTCCATATGATGTTCTAGTCCTGCCATTGACATTGCTTTTATTATGTTGTTTACTTGCTCTTGCGTTAAATCAAGATATTGTTCTGATGCAATTTTTGCTTTTCTTACTAGTTCGTCTATCATTTCTTTCACTTCTTGCTCTTCTTGATTTTGATTTGTCATAAGTATCCCTCCTTATTTAATTTGTTTTCATTATATAATATTTGAATGATTTGTCAAGGGGAACATTAGGGACACGCCAAATCGTTCCCCTCTTTTTCTATTTTTGTGGTTTTGTGAACATCGCTTAATCTGAGATTTGATAAAATACAAAATTCTATTAAAACGAAGACTACTCTAATAATGCAAAGTAAAAAAGGAACGTTTTGGCGTGTCCCTAACGTTCCCCATTTTTTTATATTATTGCCAAGATAATATTGGATATCCATTATTTTTATTACTTGTGTCTTTTTTGAAGGCTGATCCTAGTGTTCCAGCTAAATTTTTTAATTGTGTTGCTGTTTTTGGTGTCATATTGTTATTATGTGCACGTTGTAATACATTATCCCATGCTATACCATTTGAAGGACCACAAGTAGATAGCCAGTAGTTATTGCTTAAATTTAGAGTTCCACCACTATTTCTTTGAGATATAACACCTCCTTGTGCTTGAGTTCCTTTTACTGTTCCAATATTATAGCAATTTTTTATATTGGCAGTTCCTCCGCCACCTAATGTATCTCCAACAATTCCTCCTGCATCCCAGATTGAAGAGACACTTCCTGTATTGTAACAATTAGCTATTGTTATTGTTGACTCCCAACCTGCAAAACCGACTATTCCTCCTATCATAGAGAATGAATTATCATTTTTTGAAACTTCTGTACAGGTTATACTTCCTTTATTTACACTATTTTGTACAGTTCCATGTCCTCCACCTAAAATGCCTCCTGCACCATGAGTTCCATATATTGCTCCCGTATTAATACATTTATTAATTGTTCCACTTCCTTGATCTCCTACAATTCCTCCCATAGACCAACCATTATATTTACCATTAGTTAATGGTCCAATATATGTTATTTTTGCATTATTACTACATGAGGTTATTGTTCCACCAGCATTATAACCACATATTCCCCCACCTCTCCAATAGCTAGTTAATGTTCCACTAGAAATGGTGATACTAGATATATTGCTTCTATTATATCCTACTAAAATACCTATGGCTTCAGAATTACTGTATACATTAGCATTTGTCATTTTTAAATTTTTAATAACTGATCCTGTTTCTGTATTTCCAAATAGACCTCTATCTCCAACATTTCCTGAAGCATGTTTGATATATAAATTTGAAATAGTATGGTTATTTCCATTATATGTTCCAGCAAATCTGTGTGAGTTTGTTCCTATTGGAGTCCAATTTCCTGCACTACTTCCGCCAATACTTATATCTGCTATTTGTGTTATGGTATTTCCTTTATATGTTGTACCGCTGTTTACTCTATCTCTGAATGTTTTTAATTCTGCTAATGTTTTTATTGTATAATCCCATATAGTTATTGTACTTGATTGTTTTGTATTTCCTACTGCATCTGTTACTATAACATAAGCTGTCACACTTCCAAAAGTTGTAGTATATTTATATGTAGCACTTTCTGCTGTTGTTGTTTGTGTAGATACAAGTTTTCCTCCTACATAAAATTTATATGATGCTACACCACTTTGGCTATCTGACCCTTTTGCTGTTATTGTTACGCTTTTATTACTTACGCTTCCAGCAGAAATACTGCTTGTTGGAACTGTTCTATCTATATTATTTACAACTATACTTTTCTTGTTTATGTTCCCTGATTCATCTTTTACATAGAAGTAATATGTTGCATTTGAAGTAGCTGTATAAGTTTTTGAAATTTCATTTGTAGTTGTTGTTATACCAGTCCATCCTGTTGAGCTTGCTGTCAACCCACTGTTTGTACTAAATTGGTAAGCTGATATTCCAGATCCCAAATCTCTTGCTTTTCCTGTTAATGTTACATTTCCTTTTGTCCAGCCTGTTGGATTTTTTGTTAATGTTCCCATTGTTGGTGCTGTTGTATCGTTCCAATGTGCATATAATGTAATAGCTTTAGTAGGAGTATAAGTAGCTCCTCCATTTCCTATTTTATTACCACCTGATGCTGAGTCATACCAACCTGAAAAAGTATAACCAGTTCTTGTAGGTGTTGGTAAAGTTATACTATTATTCTTATAATTAGCTGTTAAAGTTGTATTTCCTGCACCAAATGTAAATGTAGTTCCACTTAATGAACCAGAACCAGACTTACTCCATGAAGTAAATGATTTTGTAGATGTTTGAGCAGAAGGTGTACTTCCTCCATTTCCATTAAATGTCACCTTATATCCCGCAGGTGCAGTTGGGTTAGCTATTGTTTTTGTAGAATTATACTCTTGAGTAAATGTTGCCTTAGATGTAGAACCATTCCAAGTACCACCATTTGGATTTACTGTTAAAGTATAAGAATTTCTTTGCCAATGTCCATATAATGTTATATTTCCTGTAGGAACATATTTTCCACCGATATCACCAATCTTGTTACCACCAGATGCTGAATCATACCATCCTAAGAAAGTAAAACCAGTTGTTGATGCGGAAGGTAAGGAAATACTATTTGTAGTATAATTTGCTGTTAATGTTCCATTGCCAGCTTTAAATGTATATGTTGTTCCATTTAAAACACCAGGTCCCTCATTTGACCATCCACTAAATACTCTATCAGCACTCAATACGATATCATTTGTGCTATTTTGAGGTTTAAAAGTAACTGTATAATCATTAGGTGGAGTTGGATTTTGTATTGTTAATGTAGAATTAAACTCTTGTGTAATTGAAGAAGTATCAGTTTTTCCATTCCAAGTACCACCATTTGGATTTATTGTTAAAGTATAACTGTTTCTTTTCCAATGTGCATATAAAGTTATAGATTTAGTAGCGGTATATTTACCATTAGCTTCTCCTACCTTATTTCCACCACTAGGTGCATCATACCAACCTAAAAATGTAAAACCAGTAACTTCTATACTAGGTAATGTAATAGCATTATCTATATAGTTAGCAGTTAATTCTCCTTTTCCTATTCCAAAAGTATATGTTGAGCCATCTATACTACCTGCTCCTACTAATGTCCAAGATGTAAAAGATTTTGTAGTAGTTTGTGCAGCTGGATTACTTCCACCATTTCCATCAAAATTAATAGTATAACCAGCAGGTGCAGTTGGATTATCTAATGTAACTTTTTGATCTTTAATACCATTTATTTCATATGATGATGTACTATTTCTCCATGTGCCACCATTTGGATTAATAGTAACAGTACCTTTATTTGATACATATACTGCATAAAGAAGTTTATTCTCAGATATTTCGTAAGATTTTCCTGGTTCATATTCAGGTGTAGTTGCATCTTTATTTTCTGACCAACCTAGAAAAGTGGAATTTTCTTTTGTTGGTTCGGTCTCTGTAATAGTAATATTTACACTATCACCATTTGTTGCCGCACTTTGCTTTTGTGGTCCTCCTTCTCCTCCATTATTATTGTATTCTATTGAAAATACATTTTTTCCTTCTTCTGTGCCACTATATCCTTGGTTTATATCTTTAATAAAATTACCTTCATTTTCAACAATATTTTTTGATGATTGTTCTGCTTCATTTTTTGCTCTTATGGATGATGATAAAATACCATTATCTCCTGTAACAGCCATAATTCCAATTGATGCTAAAATTAATAGCACAATAATTGTTACTACTAAACTTACCATTGTAATTCCTTTGCTATTGCTAAAATTAGAATGTTTCATAAAATACCTCCTAAGTGGCTATTTTAGTATTTTTTTTTGAAAAATTTAGCCCTCTTGTCGTAAAATCTTAATTTTGTGTAATGTTAATTAACTAATAATTATTGTAGTTGATAAAAAATCAAAAATCAATATCTCCTTTTATCGTAAACATATTGAGCTCTACGGAAGTACATAATTATGTTTTTTTAATATTATATTATATTTTTGTTACAATTTTTTTACATTAAGCACTTGAAAAATAAAAAGTTTCAAATTGCTTATTTCCCTAGGTTTTTTCATTTACAAAATTACAAAAAATTAAGATTTTATGATGATGCTTTTATATTAATAAGAGGTGAGATATTTGAGAAGTAAAATCAATTATAAGGAAAACGGAATTACGATGGTAAGTTTAGTAGTTACGATTATTGTACTATTAATCTTGGCACCCATTGGAATTATGGCTGTTCAACAAAAAAAATTCCACTTTTTTAGGATGGTCAGAGAATGAAGATGCAACTGCACCAGAATATGAACCTGGAGAGTCTTATGAAATATCTGAAAATAAGATTCTTTATGCTGTATATGTATCTAATAAGTGAATCGTTACTATTAAATCAAACGGTGGTAAATAGAGAAGTAATGCATTTACGTACGAAATAAATGGTATTAAAGATTAAAAACTTACATTAGATAATTATACCCCACCAACTGGTTATACTGTTACTTTTGATGGAACATTTGGGTGTATCCCTAATGTTCCATTATTTTTTTTATTCTATTATATCTATTTATTTCTCTTATTAAGATTATCCATACATATGCAACAATTAAAAATATTGCGATATTTTTATAGTATAAAATTGCAATACTACATATGGCCGTTAAAATTATATTGCTGATTATTGATATGTCATATGTAATTTTATAAGATGTTCTTTTTCCAAATATTATATGTAAAATGCCCTTTAAAATTCTTCCACCGTCGAGTGGATAAATTGGTATTAGATTGAATATGAAAATTAATAAATTTGAATACATTATTAGATTGTTTAAATATGTTTTTTCTTCATTTAATAATGTTATTATAAAAATTAAAAGATTAACTATTGGTCCTGCAATTGCAACTATTATTTCTTTTATAACAAACATATTCCCATTTCCTTTTTTCTTATTTATTCCCTCTATATCTACTTTAAATGAAACTGTTAATCCTACTGGTATTATCTCTATTTTTTCTGGTTTAAGTCTTAATATAAGTCCTGCTATTAGATGTCCTATTTCGTGTAAAAAAGCAAAAATAATCATTATTATATATATTTCTATTTGTTTGCTTATGCAAAATAAAATTATAAAGAGAAATATTTTTAAATCTATTCTAAATCTCATATAACACTTCTTTCTTATAAATCTAATATTTTTTGTGGATCTACTGTTCTTTCTTGATACCTTATTTCAAAATGCAAGTGTGGACCCGTCGAATTTCCAGTTGAACCTACTTCTGCTATTTCTTGCCCTTGAACTACTTTATCTCCTTGTTTTACATACAGTGCATTACAGTGGGCATATATTATGCTTACTTCTCCTATTTGTATTTTTAAATGTTTTCCATAGTCTCCTTCTTCTGAATTTAGAACTACTTCTCCATCTGTTGCAGATTTTATTTTTGTTCCTAAATTTGCTGCTATATCTGTTCCTGTGTGATTTGTTGGTACTGTTGCTGCTGTTGGATTCCTGTTTCCAAATGCTGATGTTATTGTTCCTTCTATTGGTTTTATGAAACTTGTTGTTTGTTTTATTGCATTAATATCTTTTTCTTCTTGTGTTAAATTTTCTTCTATTTGCTCTGCTTCTTCTTGTTGTGTTTTTTCTATTATTCCTTCATTTGCTCCTCCTATTGCTAGTTCATTGTTTGTGTTTTCATTATTATTACCTTCAACTGTATTTTCTTCATTCTTTTTATCTTCTTTGTTTATAAATTGCATTATATAATTTGAGCAGTTTGTGTATATTTCATTAAAGTTCATGTCATATGATAAGATTTCATTTACTTTTTTTAAAAATTCTTCTGAAAATATGAATTGACTGTTTTGAATTACATATATTACCATATATATTAAAACACATATTAGAATTTGAATTATCATTTTTTTTAGCAATTTTATGTCTTTTTTATTAGATGATTCATTTACTCTTAGAGTTGCTCTATTTATTGGCTCACTACTATGTCTTCTTGCATATATTTCTTCTGCTCTTTTTATTTTTTCTTCTACTGATAAGGCTCTGTCCATAAAAAAAACACCTCTTCCTTAGTTCTTTTATAAACTATATGAAAAAAGTGTTGTTTTTATTACAATATTTTATTATATTACTACAATTATAAAGCTTATTAATTCTACAATCGCTAATGTTGTTACTGCTATTGTGAACTTTTTTAATTTAAAATATTTATTTTGAAATTTCTGATTTTGCTTTTTTTCTTTTTTTTGGTTTTCGATTTTAGCTAAATATTGATTTATAAGCATTTCCGCTTCTTTTATTATATATTCTTTTTCTTTCCCATCTTTTTTGCTGTTTGTACTTTGTTTATTTATTTCTTTATTTTGAATTTTTTGTATATCTTTTATTTTGCTTCCTTGTTTTAAAATTACTATTGCTTCTTCTATTATATTAGAAGGAAAATTTTTTAAAATTACCATATTCTTCAAATTACTTGTATCCACTTTTACCTCCTTAAAATATGTATTTATTAATATTTTTTCCATATTTTTTAAGGTTATACAATTATTTTTCTTTTGCTTTGGAATTTGGTACAATTATAATGTTTAAATTCGGTGCGTTTTTGTATTTACTTATTATTGAATTTGAAAAGCTTGCTAATTCGTCTTTTAATATTATAGTTTTTGGTGTGGTATTATCTAAATTGTCTATTACTTCATCTATTTTTTCTGGTTCTTGAATCTCTAGCACATTCATTCCTATTCTTTTCCAAAAGTTAAATCCGTCTTTGTCTTTATAATATTTTAGAAAATAAAAGTCCAATTTAATCACCATAATTAATTTGGACTTTTTTTTGTAAAATATACTTTTTTATTTTATAAATATCATTTTTTGTCTCTATGTATTGCTTTTTCTTTCATGTTTATTTCAAATTCTTCCCAAGATTTGCTAAATTTATGATTTGCAAACATATCTTTTAGACCTGTCATTTGTTTTAGTCTAATTATTTCGTCTAATTCCATTCCTAAGTGTTTTGAGATTTCTTTTTCTGACCAACCATTTTCTGTTAACATTAGTACAATGTGTGACATATCTGCAATTTGATGTGTTCCTCTTGCTCTATTGTGCCTAATTGTACTTGCTATTCTGTTTTCTAAGTCTTTGTCAATTGTTACTATTGGTATTTGTTTTAGATGGAAATATTCTTTTGCACATCTATATCTATGAAATCCGTCTACTACTATGTATATGTCTTTTTCTTTATCATAGTATGTTACTATTGGTTGTGTGTATCCATCTTCTTCAATAGAATGTTTTAATAGTTCCATTTCTGGTGGTGCTACTTTGTTTGGGTTGTAATCATTTGCAATTACTTTGTCTATATCTACCATTTTTACATTTAATACTGGAAATTCTATTTCTTTCTCGCTCATTTTTACCTTCTTTCTATACTGTTGCTAATTTTTTTACTTCTGTGTCAGCTTCATTTTGAGTGTATATCATAACAAAATTTTTATAGTTATTTTCTTCATTTATTTTAAATCCACATTTGGTGTATAAATCTTTGTATAGTTTAGTAACAATACTGTTTTCTATCTTTTCTTCTTTTATTATTTCATTTAATAATTTCTCTAAATATTTTTCTCTTGTTGTATAGATGTTTTTTATTACATGCTTTTCTATTGATGCAAATGCTACTACTTTGTTTTTTTCTAAATAGATATACCATTCTTTATTTTCATCATCATAAATTCTATCATTTGTTTGTCTTTCAACTAATCTTGAACCAAAGAATTTTCCCATATATTGATAAAATTTTTCGTCTTTATTTGTTATCTTTTTTATCATATTTATTTTTCCTTTCTTTGTTATTATTCGTTTACTGCAATTATTTTTTGTAATGTTTTATCATCTGTTATTGTATTTTTGTTTAGTAGATTGTCCCATTTGTGTATTAGTCTTTGAAGTTCTCTATCGTCATTTTTTGTTTGTGCAAATGATAGTCTTTTCATGTAAAAGTCATTTTTCTCTATTGCTCTTGCTATTCTTCTCCAAGAAATTGCTTTTTTTTGATTTTCTAATTTTACTTCTGCAGTGTCTGGTATGTCTTCTACTTTTATTCCACTTTTGATTTGGTGCCATATCATAAATTTTTTTATTTTTTGATAGTAGTGTTTCATTAAATCATAGTTGTATATTCCTATGCTTTCTAATAAAAATACGGTGTATTCTTGCCAAGTCATAAAGTTTGGTTTGCATGATTTTATATTTCCTAGTGCGGTTGTTTTACAATAGATGTTTCCGAAGTTTACTCCGTTTACTCTATTTAGGACTTTGCCCCATGTTTCATATTCTAATGCTCTAAATTGGTTTAATCCGTTTTTTTGGTCATCTCCAAATGGTTGGCATAGCCTTTGCTCATGAATACTTAATCCGTTTTTGTACATCAATTCATAGATATAATTGAATTTTAAATCTAGCTGACTAACTGCTCCCCATATGTCTTCTGTTCGCCAATCATAGATTGGATAAAAGTTGTATACGTCTATGTGTTTTTCGTTGAATTTTATTTTTGTTGTCCAGTTATATTCTTTGTATCTAATTTTCTTATCTTGAAATGCTATTGTTCTAAATCTGTTTAGACTTTCGTCTGTTCTTATTGCTACTCCACATGCTACTGGTGTTTGATATTTTTTTTGATACCAATCTGCAAATTGTAGGATAAATTCTTCGAATTCTTCTCCTTTTTTGAACCATGGGAATGGGCAATTTTTGATATTAATACTGTCTTTTGGTAAATCTCTTACCCATAATGCTTTGCTTTCTTCTTCCCAACATATCCATTTTGGTTGTAATACTGAGATTGCATTTCTTAGTGCAAGTGGCAATGCAATATGATAAAAGTCTCTTATTTGTGATAGTTGTTTTAGTTCTTCTATGTGTGCAATTGTGTGCTTGTATTGTGCTTTTAAGTCTATGTATAGTACGTCAAATTTTTTGTTTAATTTTTTGGCTACTTTGTTTGCTAACTGTACCATTACAGAGCTATCTTTTCCTCCACTTACACTGAAATATATGTTTTCAAAGTTGTTAAAAATTATTTCTAGTCTTTCTATTGATGCTTCTAAAACATTTTTTTCTAAATACTTCTTTGGCATAATTTACCTTCTTTCCTTGGTAAATTATAACATTTTTGTAACATTTGGGCAATAGTTGTCGAATTAATATATTTTATAATAAAACTTCCAATTTTATTGATTAACATTTTTAATATTAGTCAATAAATTTTGGAAGTTTATTGTTTAATTTATTTTTTTAAGGTCCGTCCCAGAAATCCCTTCTAGGAGGGATTTTGAGGACCGTCCCTAAATCCCTATGCTGATTTTAGTTCAAGGCGTAGCTTGTCAGCTATCATTGCTATAAATTCACTGTTTGTGGGTTTTCCTTTGCTTGCTGATATTGTGTAGCCGAAGATGTTTTCTACTGCTTCTTGTTGTCCACGTCCCCATGCCACTTCTATGGCGTGGCGTATTGCTCTTTCTACTCTTGATGGGGTTGTGTTGAATTTGCTTGCTATTTTAGGGTATAAACTTTTTGTTATTTGGTTTATGACGTCAATGTCGTTGACTACCATTATTATTGCTTCTCTTAGATATTGATACCCTTTTATGTGTGCTGGAACTCCTACTTCGTGTATTACGTTTGTTACTTTTGCTTCTAAGTTTTCTTCACTGTTTTGACTGTTTCCTGGTATATCTACATATTTTAACTTTGGTTCTCTTGATATGAAGTTGTTTCCATTTTGTGATGGTTTATAATTTTTTAGTTCTCTTATTCTTTTTATTAATAGTTCTATGTCAAAAGGTTTAACCACATAGTATTCTGCTCCTAATGATATTGCTTTTTGTGTTATTTTGTCTTGCCCAACTGCTGAAAGCATTATACATACTGGTCTTTTACCTCCTTTTATTACATTTATTCTTTCTAATACTCCTATTCCGTCTAAATGAGGCATTATTACATCTAGCAAAACAACATCTGGTATTGTGTTTGCAATCATATCAATTGCTTCTGTTCCGTCTTTTGCCATTCCTATTACTTCCATATCTTCTTGGTTTTCTAGATATGCTGCAAGTGTTTGGCTAAAGTCTGGATTGTCATCTGCAATTAATACACTAATTTTTTCTTTCATAGTTTCCCTCCTAATTTTTTCTACTGTATTTTCTACATTTGCATTATATCTTTTTATTCGAGGGAATTCAATGAAATTGTAAATTTTTTCCATTTTGTTTTATAAAACTATCATTTTCATATACTTTTATCAATTATTTTTTTATCTAAAATTTTTATTTGTTCCAATATTATATCTTTTTTATTATAATCCTCCATAAATTTTTCTTTTGTTTCTTCTTCCATTGTCAAAATACAGCTAATATTTTCTAAATAATTTATATTGCTTATATTTATTTTGTTTTTTAGGCAGTAATATTTTAAATTGTCAAATTGTGAGTATTTTAGATTTACTTGGATTTCAATTCCTAGTACTCTTTTTACTTTTTCTGCTTTTTTTAGTGCTTCTAGTGTTGCTTCTGAGTATGCCCTTACTAGTCCTCCTGTTCCTAATAGTATTCCTCCAAAATATCTTGTTACTACTACTAGAATATTTCCTAGTTCTTGATTTCTTAAAATGTTTAGCATTGGTCCTCCTGCTGTTCCTGAAGGTTCTCCATCATCACTTGATTTTTCTATTAAATTCTCTAATTCATATACTCTATATGCTATACAGTTGTGCTTTGCATCATAGTATTTCTTTTTTATTTCTTTTATTTTTTCTTCCGCTTCTTTTTGTGTTTCTATTTTTACTATGTTTGCAATAAATTTTGATTTTTTTTCTACTATTTCTGCCATTTCATCTTTTTTTATCGTAATAAATTCATTCATCACATTCTCTCCCTGCAACATATCCTGTTGAATATGCTATTTGTAAATTGAATCCTCCTGTGTATCCGTCTACATCTATTATTTCTCCTGCAAAATAGAGTCCTTTTATTTTTTTTGATTCCATATTTTTAGGATTTATTTCTTTTATATTTATTCCTCCTGCTGTGATTATTGCTTCTTCTATTGGTCTAAATTTTGATATATAGAATTCTAATCCTTTTAATAGTTCTACTAATTTTCTTCTTTCTAGTTTTGTAATTTCGTTTACTCTTTTTTCTTTATTTATATTACTTTTTTCTATTATTACTGGTATTAATTTTTGTGGTAATAATTTTTCTAAACTGTTTTTATATTGTTTATTTTTTTCTGCACTGAAGTCTCTTAATATTCTGTTGTCCAATTTCTCTTCTTCTAAAGCTGGTTTTAAGTCTATTTTTAACAAGATTTTTCTATCTTTCATTAATTGTTTTATGTTTTTATATCTTATTAAATGTGCTGAACTACTTAAGATTATTGGACCTGATACTCCAAAGTGTGTGAATATCATTTCTCCGAAGTCTTCATATATTATTTTGTTTTTGGTTTTATCTATAATTTGTATTTTTACATTTTTTAAACTAAGCCCTTGTAATTTTTTACATTCTTCTTTTTCATATGTTTCTAGTGGTACTAATGATGGGTTAAGGTCTGTTATGCTGTGTCCTACTTTCTCTGCAATTTCATATCCGTCACCTGTTGAACCTGTTAATGGATAGCTTTTTCCTCCTGTTGCTATAATTACTCTGTCACTTAAGATATTTCCTTTGTTTGTTTTTACTCCATATATTTTACTTTCTTCATTATTATTATCTATTAATAGTTCTTCTGCTTTTGTGTTGTATTTTACTGTTATTTTTAACTCTTCAATTTTTTTTATAAAACAATTTAATACGTCTATTGATTTATCTGTTGTTGGAAATATTCTATTTCCTCTTTCTTCTTTTACAGATAGTCCTTGTTTGTTTAAAAACGAAATTATATCTTTGTTGTCAAATTCATTAAAAACACTATATAAAAATTTTCCGTTTCCTGGAATGTTTTTTATAAAGTCTTCTATATTTAAAGAAGATGTTATATTACATCTTCCTTTTCCTGTTATTAATAGTTTTTTTCCTAGTCTATCATTTTTTTCTAATATTATTACTTCGTTTTTACTGTTTTTCTGTTTTGCCGAGATGGCAGACATCATTCCTGCTGGGCCTCCGCCTATTATTATTATCTTCATTTTGCTTTGATTCCTTATTTTTATTTAGGTTTTTTTGATGGTTTTACCTATAAACACTTTTTATTTTTTGTTTTTTGAATTTTACTATTTTTTTATCTTACTATTTATTTTTGAATTTTACTATTTTTCTTTTCTATATTTTTAGTTTTTATATTTTTACTTTCATCTTTGCTATTCTATCTTATATTTAGAATGTCTCCTTTATATATCTCTTTATATTCTATTTTTCCATTTCTTCTATTGCTTTTATGATTCCATATTTTCCATAGTCATATGTTAGTCCACCTTGCATATATGCTATGTATGGCTCTCTAATTGGTCCATCACAACTTAATTCTATTGTTGAGCCTTCTGTGAATGTTCCTGCTGCCATAATTATTTCATCTTCATATCCTCCCATTGGACTTGGCATTGGTATTACATTTGAGTCTATTGGTGATCCTTTTTGAATTCCTTGGCAGAATTTTACTAAATTTTCTTTACTTCCTAATGCTATTGTTTGTACTATATCTGCTCTTTCTTCATTATATTTAGGCGATACTTCATATCCTAGTTTTTCCAATATACAGCTTGCAAATATTGCTGTTTTTACACTACTTGCTACTACTTGTGGTGCGAAGAATAACCCTTTTAATAATAATGGATTTTGGTTTAGTGATGGTCCTATTTCTTTTCCTATTCCAGGTGCTGTTAATCTTTCTGCACATAGTTCTATTAAATCTCTTTTTCCTACAATATATGCTCCACTTGTTGCTATTCCTGCTCCTAAATTTTTCATTAATGAACCTACTGCTATGTCTGCTCCTACTTCTATTGGTTCTTTTTCTTGTACAAATTCTCCATAACAGTTGTCTACCATTATTATTGCTTCTTTGTTTACTTTTCTTATTTCTTTTATTACATTTTCGATTTTTTCTATGCTTAAACTGTCTCTTGTTGAGTATCCTCTTGACCTTTGAATTTCTATTAGTTTTATATCATTTTTTATTAGTCTTTCTTGAATTTTTTGTATGTCAAAATTATTCCCTACTAAGTCTATTTGCTCATATTCTACTCCATATGCTTTTAAAGAACTCTTGCTTACTTCTTTTCCTGTTCCTATTACTGTTTGTAATGTGTCATATGGTGCTCCTGTTATGCTAAGCATTTTTTCTCCTGATCTTAATAATGCTGATAGTGTAATTGCTAATGCATGTGTTCCTGATATGAATTGTGCTCTTACTAGACTATCTTCTGCTTTAAATATTTTTGCATATATTTCTTCAATTTTATTTCGCCCTGCTTCATCTATTCCATATCCTGTTGATGATGATAAATGCATTTCTTGTAAATTGCATTCTTGAAATGCTTGTATTACTTTTATACTGTTTTTTGTGCATATTTCATCTACTTTTTTTAAATATGGTTCAATTTCTTTTTCTACTTTTTTTATTAGTTCTTGGTTCATTTTTTTCTTGGATATATTTGTATATCCTTCTCCTTGTTTAATATATTTAGGTTTTTGTTTGAGGTTTTACCTATAACCCTGACTACTATATTTTACTATATTTTCTTTTTTTTAGCAATACTCTTTTATTTTTATGTTAATTATGATATAATATTATAGTAACTATTGTTTTTTTCTTACAAAGGAGGTTAATATGAAACTTTCTGACGACATTATTTTTACTCTGGATCATTCATATCCAGAATTAGTAACAATTTTACCTATCGTTAATGCGATGTCTCGAAATGGCTATACTGTTAAAGCCAATTTTCGACATTCTCATCATGATAGGCAGTATTATTTTCGCTTAAACCTTTATGCGAAAGGTTCATTTTATCCATTAATAGCTTTTCGGTTATTTTTGGAAAAGGAATTTGATCCAAATGATGATATTTATGCAAATTTTTGTGATGCTAATTTTGATGACTTTTCATTATTTTTTAGTACTACAAAAGATTGTACTAAGTTAAAAGTTTCTATTTATGAAAAAAACACTTTGCCAATAGATATCATCTATACCCCTGGATACAAACCATTCTCTTCTAAGGAAATTGTCACATATTTAATTTGCTTTGAGGATCCTTCTTTAGGCTTTGAGTTATTTGCTCCTATTTTAAATCAGATTCTTAATTCTGATGGTGGGCTTGTAACTATGCAATTAAAGCCTTATGGAAATGGTAAACGTGCTAATATACGCTTATATTTTGACTACAAAAGTAATACTTTTTCGAAATCTCCTATACGTATATCAGGAAATTTATCTGAAAAAGTTCCGTTTGACTCAAAAATTTTGTCAAATATAACATTATATTCTCAGCAGAATTATCCTGTTAAATTAGATATTGAGACATTTTCTGGGAACAATGGACCTCTAATTCGGTTTACAGTTTTTGAAAAATAATGTAGCGGGTGTGATAGTATCACACCCGCATTTTTTATTTACTAATTAATAATTTATTGAATCTTATTATCTTAAAATTTTAATCCTATTTTTTACATAATATAAAGAGTTATGCAAGTTTTTTGGTTCAGTACATTTCTGTTGCATAACTCTTTTTTCTAGTTATATACATAATTTTGAGGATTAACTGTTTTCCCATTAATTCTTATCTCAAAGTGTAAATGTGGTCCAGTAGAATTTCCTGTTGAACCAACTGCTGCAATTGTTTCTCCTGCTGATACTTGTTCTCCTACCGTAACATACATTTTGCTTGTATGTGCATACCAAGTTTCAACACCATTTCCATGATCTATCTTTACTAGTTTTCCATAAGATCCTGACCATCCTGCAAATGTTACTGTTCCATCTGATACTACCTTTATTGGTGTTCCTGTTGTTGCCGCTATATCTAGTCCTGTATGTGTTGATACACGTATTCTACTACTTACACCATATCTTGAAGATATTGTTCCTTGTACTGGTAATACTGCTATTTTTATTCCATTAACATTTGCTATTCCTTTTGCTTTTTCTTCTTCTTCTCTTTTTTGCTCTATTGTATTTGATATTGTGTTTGAAATTGTAGTTTTTGCTACTTCTAAATCGTTAGTACTAATTTCTTCTGGATTATTTGTTGTTCTTTCTGCTATACTAAGTGAAATTTCTTCTGCATTTTGATTATTCATTGAATTTATAATTTCTTCTGCTTCTTCTTTAGTGTCAACAGATTCGATTTTTTCATCATTCAATAAAATATCATAATATTTGTATGTTATTTTCATTTCTTTTTGCATAGCAATTAATATACTATCTTCATTTGTCTCTTCTGATTTATTTACTAGTTTTAATTCATATTCTGGCTTAGCGGATAATTCAACACTATCTACATTTTTTGCAGAATAGTTTTCTATGTTTTCTTCTATTTCTTTATTAAAATTTTCTTCACTGCTTACATATCCTACTTCTTCTCCAGAAATACTTACTGCATATACTGGTTTATATTTTATAAATACTATCGCGATTATTAAACCAAATGCTATTAAAGTGATACTAAAAAACTTAAAAATCTCTTTCGTATAAAATTTTAGTTTTTTATTTAAAATAAAATTCACTCTCCTTCTTGTTTTTTCTAACGCGACTGTTTTCTATTATACTATATATTCTTCCTCAAATCAAATTATGTATACATATTTAGGCATTTTTTCGTCAAAATTCCTTGTAAAATAATTCCAAAAAATGAATTTTATTCATATTTACTCGTTTTTTCTCTTTTTTTCAGTTTTATTCTCTTATTTTTAAATTTGACAAATCTTGTTTTTCTTGTCCTTCTTGGTTACTTTGTATTAATTTGCTACTACATAAATCTTTATTTTTAGTTTAAACTTTAATTTTTAATCTAAAATCTGAACTGAAATTCAAAGTTATTATTTGAAAAACTAACGTCTTTATGATAAAATTCTAGTAAAAATAAATATACAATAATAGTTTGAAAGGATTTATAATGAAAGAAAACTTTATTGAAAACTCTAAGTCATCAGTTTTGAAGAATATTATTGAATGGTTACTTTGTATAATAATAGCTGTATTGTTTGCTTTACTTTTTAGATATTTTATAGGGACACCTACAATAGTAAAGAAGGTATCTATGTATCCTACGTTGGTGGAAAATCAAAGATTGTGGTTAAGTAAATGGAATAAAACTACAAAAACATTGGCTGAAAGAGGAGATATAATTACATTTGAAGCACCAAGTAAAATATTTTATAGTGAAAGTGATATTCAAAAAAATTTAATTGATAAGTCTAATCCAATAGCTAAATATGAAAATGAACCTTCTAGAATATTTGATAAATTTACATATTATGTATTAGAACTTGGAAAAGAAAGTTATATAAAAAGAGTTATTGGTCTCCCTGGCGAGCATATTGAAATAAAAGATGAAAAAGTTTTTATCAATGGAGAAGAATTTGATGAGCCATATTTACAAAGTGGAATAGTTACTGATGTTGCTCACATGGACAGTAGAACAGGATTTAATGATTTTATAGTTCCTGATAATTGTGTATTTGCAATGGGTGATAATCGACCTAATAGTACTGATTGCAGGGATTTTGGATGTATTCCTTTAGAAAAAATAGAAGGTAAAGTAATATTAAGGATTTGGCCATTGAATGATTTTGGTAAAGTTTTCTAATAAGTTTTATTTATTAACTTATAAGTTATATTTTATTTTTAAGTTCCTTCAAAACGAATTTTTAAAATGATATAGTGAAAAAAATAGGAAGGTGATACTATGGCTTTAGATTATTCCATAATTGGTTCAAGAATAAGACAAGCTAGAATTGCAAAAGATATGACTCAGGAAGAATTAGCTGATCAATTAGACATTTCTGTTGCTTTTTTAAGCAGAGTTGAAAGAGGTAATTCTCATATAAATTTAAAAAGACTTAATCAAATTTGTAATATATTAGAGGTTTCAGAAGGGCTTATATTAAATGGAACTTCAAGTGATTCAGAAGAATATTTGGTTGAAGATTTTGCCCTACTTTTGAAAAGCGTGCCACCCAAAACTCAAAAATTGATTTATAATATTGCTAAGACTATTGTGGATACTGAAAAGGAAGATATGTAGTTTTAGTCTGAACTATAAAAAATGTGTTAATATTCAGTTTAGTATAGAATTAAGCCGTCCTAAATGTTGATATATAAATATTTTTTATCAAAAACATATCTGGGGTCTACCTATTGGTCTTTGATAAAAAATATTTATATATCAACATTTAGGACTCCTCTACAAAATTAGGTCTGAATTGTAAAAAAATGTATTAGTTTTTTGACTAATACATTTTTTTACATTGCCAATATTTTTATTTTATGATATTATAATATGTGGAAAATTTGTAAATAATATACTAAAAGGAGGTAATATATAATGAATTTCAAACAATGGGAAAAATTTGAAAAAGGTGATTGGCAACAAGAAATTAATGTAAGGGACTTTATTCAAAGAAATTATACACCTTATGAAGGAGATGAAAGTTTCTTAACTGGACCAACTGAAAGAACAAAAAAGTTATGGGACAAGGTATTATATTTATATAAAAAGGAACATGAAGCTGAAGGCGGAGTTTTAGATATAGATACAAAAACTATATCTACTGTGTCAAGCCATGAAGCTGGATATATTGATAAAGATTTAGAAGATATTGTAGGTTTGCAAACAGATGCACCTTTAAAAAGAGCAATTATGCCTTTTGGTGGAATAAGAATTGTTGAGCAATCTTGCAAAGCTTATGGAAGAGAAGTTGATGAAGAAGTTGATGAAATTTTCCATACTGTTCGTAAAACTCACAATGATGGTGTGTTTAGTGTTTATACACCTGATATTCGTGCTGCTCGTTCAAATCATTTATTAACAGGACTACCTGATGGTTATGGTAGAGGAAGAATTATAGGAGATTATAGAAGAGTTGCACTTTATGGTGTTGATGCTTTAATTGCAGAAAAACAAGAAGAATTAGATATATTAAATGTTGATGAATTAACTGAAGAAGTAATTCGTGAAAGAGAAGAAATTAGTGAACAAATTAAAGCTCTTAAAGAGTTAAAAGTAATGGCTCAAAAATATGGCTTTGACATTTCAGAACCTGCATCAAATGCTAAAGAAGCTGTTCAATGGTTATATTTTGGATATTTAGGAGCTATAAAAGATCAAAATGGTGCTGCAATGAGTCTTGGTAGAACTTCTACTTTCTTAGATATTTATTTTGAAAAAGATATTAAAGAAGGAATATTAACAGAAGAACAAGCTCAAGAGATAATGGATCATTTTATTATGAAGTTAAGATTAGTACGTTTCTTAAGAACTCCTGAATATAATGAATTATTCAGTGGAGACCCTGTATGGGTTACAGAAAGTATTGGTGGAATGGGTATTGATGGAAGAACATTAGTTACTAAAAACTCATTTAGATTATTACATTCATTAGAAAATCTTGGACCTGCTCCTGAACCAAATATGACTGTTCTTTGGTCAACAAGACTTCCAGAAGGATTTAAAAGATATACAACAAAATTATCTATTGAGACATCTTCTATTCAATATGAGAATGATGATTTAATGAGAATTACTTTAGGTGATGATTATGGAATTGCTTGTTGTGTTTCTCCAATGAAAATTGGTAAACAAATGCAATTCTTCGGTGCAAGAGCAAATTTGGCAAAAACTTTATTATATGCTATTAATGGTGGTAAAGATGAAAAAACAGGAAAACAAGTTACACCTAAATTTGAGCCAATTCTTTCAGATTATTTAAATTATGATGAAGTAATGGAAAAATTTGACCAGATGATGGATTATGTTGCAAAAATTTATATAAAAGCACTTAATGCTATCCACTATATGCATGATAAATATTCATATGAGGCTATTGAGATGGCTTTACATGATAAAGATATAATAAGAACTATGGCTTGTGGAATTGCTGGACTTTCTGTTGTTGCTGATTCTTTATCTGCAATAAAATACGCTAAAGTAAAAGTAATTCGTGATGAAACAGGTATGGCTGTAGATTATGAAGTTGAAGGTGATTTTCCTAAATTTGGTAATGATGATGATAGAGTAGACCAAATAGCAGTTGATGTTGTTAAAAAATTCTTACACAAATTACAAAGACATCAAACATATAGACATTCAAAACATACTCTTTCAATATTAACTATTACTTCAAATGTTGTGTATGGTAAAGCTACTGGAAATACTCCAGATGGAAGAAGAGCTGGAGAACCTTTTGGACCTGGAGCTAATCCATTACATGGAAGAGATATAAATGGTGCTTTAGCAGTTATGAACTCTATTGCCAAATTACCATTTGAACAATCAGAAGATGGTATTTCTTATACATTTTCTATAACACCTGCAACATTAGGAAAAACTGAGGATGAAAGAGTTACTAACTTAGTAACAATGTTAGATGGATATTTTAAACAAACTGGTCATCATATAAATGTTAATGTTTTTGATAGAAGTCTATTGTTAGATGCTATGGATCATCCAGAAAAATACCCTCAACTTACAATAAGAGTTTCTGGATATGCTGTTCACTTTACAAAATTAACAAGAGAACAACAATTAGATGTTATTAATAGAACAATTCATGAAAGAATTTAATTTTATTTTATAAATTTTATAACCAAAGAAGTAAATTATAAAGGGAAATTTGAGTTTAGGCTCATTTTCCCTAAATCTTTGTGTTTTATACTTATAATTTTAACTTATATTTTTTGAAAGGATATTTAAATGGAAAAAAAAGATTTAAAACAATATGCAAAAATTCATTCATTCGAATCATTTGGAACGGTTGATGGTCCTGGGATACGCTATGTTATATTTATGCAAGGATGTCATTTAAAATGTAAATATTGTCATAATAGAGATACTTGGGATATGAATGGTGGCTATTATTCTTCTTTAGATGAGATTGTTAAAAAAATTGATAATTACAAAAATTATATAATGCCAAATGGTGGTGTTACTGTAACTGGTGGAGAACCACTATTACAAGTTCATTTTTTAATAGAACTATTTAAAAAACTAAAAGATAAAAATATTCACACTTGTATCGATACTTCTGGAATAGTTGATATTACAGAAGATATCAAAGAATTACTTTCTTATACAGATTTAGTTTTACTTGATATAAAACATATTGACCCAATAAAATGTAAAGATTTAGTTGGTTTTTCTAATGAAAAAGAACTAAATTTTGCAAGATATTTAAGTGATAATGGTATTGACATGTGGATAAGGCAAGTTTTAATTCCAGGATATACTGATGATGAAAATGATTTAAAGAAACTAAAATCTTTTATTGATTCTTTAAATACTGTCAAAAAAGTTGAAGTATTACCATATCATAATATGGGTGAATATAAATGGAAAAAACTTGGACTAAAATACGAATTAGCAAATATTACTCCCCCAACAGAAGAACAACTAAAAAAAGCCAAACAAATTTTAAACATAGTTATTTGACCCTGCTATGGAGAGTTTTGAAATAGAAAAAATTATCATTAACTTTTGAAAACGGACTCACACGTCTAAAGAAAGCAAAAAAAATGAACTTTAAGGAAAAACACTTCCTTAAAGTTCATTTTTTACTACATACCTAATAATTTCAACTCAATATTTTCCATTTTATATTTTCCATCAACCAACTTAAATTCTACTAATGTATCTTCTAATGTTTCTTTATTTTGTCTTAAATCAGTTGTGAAATATAATTTAATTTGTGGAATTTCAACCTGATTTGTTACTATTTCTCTGAATGTTTCAGCCATATGTTTATCATCTTCACACACAAAAATTAATTGTGGCATTCCTGAAAATCCAGAATCACCTGGTACAAAGTTTTCATAGAAATCTTTATACATATGCATTTTGTCTACAAGTTTCTTTTGCCATTCTGGTTCACGTCTAACAACTTCAAATAGAAATTGAATAGATTTTCCATTTTTTGTTAATGTTACTGAACCTCCTGATGCTTTGAAAACTTTTCCAGCCATTTTGGCTTTTAATGCTGGTTTTACTACAAAACTATCAAATGCTTTTACTTTTCTTAAATATGCAATTAATGTTTGGTTTCCAGCTAATCTTTTTTTAATCATTGCTACTGGTTTTGTATTATCTGATGGTTGCCACTTACATTCAACTTCTCTTGAATCTAGTAAGTATTTTCCCATTTTTTCTAAACAATATATACGATATATTCCTTTTCCTTCATCTGATGTAAAATAGTATCTTGTTAAAATCTTAGATTTTACAAGTGATTCTAATTTGTTGTTTAATTTGTCTTGAGATTTTGGGTCTATTCCTTTTATCAACAACATTTGGTAAATTTGTCTTGATGTAATGAATTCAAATTCATTTACTAAGTTTAATATAGCAAAATGAATATCTGTAATGTGTCCTATATCTATCTTATGTATAATTTGGTTCATTGACACATATCCATCTCTTCCATCAAAGGTTTTTATTTCTCCTTCACGAATGGCGAATGGTGAAACTTGTGCCTTAATTTGGTTATCTTCAACCATAATGATTCCTCCTTTAATATAGAAATATCTATTATTTAAAAATAATAAGCTATCTTAATGTAGATATTAAATAATTACTAATTTTACTTTTTGTCTATCATAATCAATCTTTTTTATAAATACTGGAATATTTTGTCCATATGTTAAACCTTCTTTGTATTCTGCCATTCCAACTAGGTTTGGTGATAGCTCTATGAATATTCCATTGTGGTTTTTTTCTGTTTCTCTTATAATTCCTTTTACTATTTCTCCACTTTTAAATTTATCTGCGTTTTCTTTCCACGTTCCATAGTTTTCTTTGTATGATAGAGTAATTCTTTTGTTTTCTCTGTCAATATATTTTATCACAACTTTTACTTTTTGTCCAATTTTTAATCTTTCAAATGGTGTTTTTATTCTTGCTACTGATAAATCCTCTATGTGTGCTAACCCTACTACTCCTGCTCCTATTTCTATAAATGCTCCATATGTTGTGATATTTTTTACTATTCCATCCACTTTTTCACCTATTTCGAGTGAATTTATAGCTTCTTCTAATGCTTCTTTTTGGATTTCTTTTCTTGATAAAATTGGTTTATTTTCTTCATTAAATCCTTTTATTCTAAATTGTATATATCTATGTACTTTTCCTGTGCATAGATTTTTTTTTGGCAATCCTTCGCTGTCTATATTTATTCCTTCAACTTCATAAGATGGGATTATTCCTTCTATTCCTTTTCCTAAGTTTATATGTAGATTGTATGAGTTGTCACAACTTTCTACTATTCCTTGCAAGATATTTTTGTTTTCTATGTATTGGTTTATCTCTCCTTTTTCTTTTAGTCTTACTACTTCACTACTCCATCCTTCTGGTGTGTATTTAAATGCTTTCATTTGTTTACTCCTTTTTTCTTATGTTTGGTATGTTATTATTATATATTTTTATTTTTTAAAATTCAATGTTTTTTAGTATTTTTTGATAAAAGTGTATATTATTCTCTATATTTTGTTTAAAAGTAATTTTTTTGTTATTTATTTATAAAATATATAAATTATATTAATAATTTAATGATTATAATGCCTTTTCCGATTATTTTGTCTTTGTTAAATTTTAAAAAATATTGACAATTATTGTATTTTTATGTTTAATATTGATTAAGGAGGGGATATTATGAATATAAGAAAAATTATTAAAATTGTAATGCTTTTACTTGTAGTTTTATTATTGGTTATTGGTGGTATTATCAGTTATAGATATTTAAAATATAAAAATTTAGATAACCTACGATTAGAATATCTTGCAAATTATAAAAATTCGCAAAACTCATATTATAAAATGAAAGTAAATGTTAATAACAATGACGAAGAAAGCTATTATTTAGAATGTTTTTACAAAGATGGTATAGAAAAAATCAAGTCTACAAAAATTGATGGTAGTTTAAATAATCAAACTTTATATAATACTATAACTGGTGAAAAAACTGTTACTGATTTTTCTAATAATATTATTTCTCAATCTACAGATGAACATTCAAAAGATTCTTTTATATTTTCTTTTGGATGTGGTGATTTTTGGAAAAATTGGGCTTTAAGTACGCCAAAAATAGAAAATGTAAATAATAAATCTTTTTATATAGTACATCTAGATGATGAGTTCAATACATCTCCTAATGATAAAACTACTATATATATAGATGTTAATACTGGTGTTACAAATAAAATAACAACTGTGTATGAAGATGGAAATAGCCTTTCTTATGAATTGGTTGATGTAAAATTTGATTCTGTAACAGATAGTGATATTGCAATTTAGGTTGCCTAGAAACAGTATTATAATTACAGTTTAAAGCTTTTCATTTTCTTTTTAAAAATAAGATAAGGTTTGATTTTTCCTATACAATAAAAAAAATAGCGAAGCTACATCGGCAATATTCACATAGATCTTTTTATCGGTAAATTTTCTCTTGTACATAGAAAATTTACATAGAGTCAAGATAAAAACCGATTTTTCTATACAATAAAAAAGAGAATATTTTCTATTTTTTATATTAAAATATTCTCTTTTTTTATTATTTTGAGATTCGTTCAAATATTTTTTGTTTTACATTATAAGGGCAAACATAACATTTTCGAAAATCTTTTTATTCAGGATTTATAAAAAGTCTTTTAAACTATATTTGCTTTTGGTTTATGTGTGTAATAATTTTTTTACTTCTCCTTCTGTTAAATATCTCCATGTTCCTATTTTTAAATCTTTTACTCCTATATTTCCTATTTTACTTCTATGAAGAGCTAAAACTTTTCTTCCTATTGATTCACACATTTTTCTTACTTGCCTGTTTTTTCCTTCATGTATTATTATTTCAATTCTTGATGTATCTGATTCTAAATCTATTTTTAAAATTCTTACTTTTGCTGGTTTTGTTATGTATTCGTCTATTTTTACTCCTGATTTTAATTCAGCAGTTGGATAGCCAACTCTTGTTGAAGAAAAAGCGA
>CAJFQT010000009.1 GCA_904419095.1 uncultured Clostridia bacterium
ACTCCCATTATATAATTAAATTTCTGGGGGTAAGGGGGAACTATGCCCTTTTTCTATTATTTTGGTTTTATTTTTATAAATTTTTCTTTCAAACTAACCTCCCCTGCTTTTATTATACTGATATTATATAAATAACTTTTGCAAAAAGCAATAGTTTTCGTAAAAGTTAATGTATAAATTCAGACAAAAAGATAAAAAAAATTAAAAAGCCTAAATCTTAAATAAATGTGAGTTTTAACCTTCATTAATGAACGTCAAAACTCACAAATTCAAAAGAATAAAGAAAAAATTATTTCTTCTAGTTGTATCATACAATAGTATAAAGCTTACAAAGGTAAAGTAATATAAAATGTAGTACCCTTACCATTTTCTGACTCAAAAGTAATATCTCCATTAAAATGGGCCTTAATTGTAGAATAAGACATATATAAACCAAGGCCAGTACCATTTTTACCTTTAGTAGTAATCATTTCATTAAACAATTTTTCTTTTACCTTATCTGATAATCCTGGGCCATAATCCTTTATTGAAATAACAATTGAATGATTATTATCAGCAAAAGAAATATTCAAATCAATATTTTGTTCAGGTTTTCCCTCATATGCCTGAATTGAATTAGAAATCATATTATTTATTACTTGAACCAAGCTATTTATATCACCATGAAGAATAGTTTTTTCAGGAACATTTAATGAAACCCTTAAATAAATCAAAGCATTTTTCAACTCATGTTTCATTAAAATATCAACCCTCTTAAGTAATTCCTCAACATCAAAAGTCACATTTTCAGTTTCAGACAAAGTAACAGCTTGCCCCTTAACAGCAGTAATAATATCAGACATATAACTTGTATAATCCTTAATTTTAGAAACCCAACTTGACATATCTTTTGCAATATCATGATGATCTTGAGCATTAACCTGAGGATTACCAATTGAAGCATCATATTCTTTTATCAAATCAGTTAAACCTTCAGCAGCACCAGAAATTGACATTATAGGAGTTTTTAAATTATGAGCAATACCACCAATAAGTTGACCAAGAGAAGCCAAACGTTCCTTTTCCATTAATGTATCCTGATTATCATGAAGCTGTTTAATATAACTATTAGTCAAATCTTGAATTCGGTTAAAAGCAATGGTCAAATCGCCAATTTCATCATTTGAATATACAGAAATCTTAGAAGTAAGAGCATTAGATGAATTATTAGAAATATTAGATAAATTCTTAGATATTACTTTCAAATCATTACCGTAATTAAAAGCAATTACAACGATAAAGAACAAATTTACAAAAATAACAATTACAAAAAGCGGAATAATTGAAAATAAAGTATCATTTGTAAAAACAGAATATCTAATACCTAAAATCCAATCTTGTCCATTAATATTTTCTCTAATAAATGCCCCCTGAATAGGATTACCATAATATTCATATGTATGCCCATTATGAGTATCCTCAAAATCAAATATATAAGTTTTAAAGAAATCAGATAAATCAACAGGAGAATAATATACATCGCCACTCTCAGAAATAATGAAAATAGAATCATCTTTAGACTGTAAATTAATATCCTCCAAAATCTGCTTAGCCTCATCAACAGACTCTACATTTTTATTTTCAAAACTTGCTGTTAAATATTGTTTATAATAATTAAACAAAGAATCGCCTTTAGTCTCTGTTGTTTGAGAATACAAAATTAAAAAAGAAAACAATATTGTAAATACAAGTAAAGGCAATAATTGTAAAAACATTTTAACCTTTAAATTAAAACGAATACCATACATAGAATCAGTAATTTTTATCTTTTTAAGAACAGACTCAAAAAGAAAACGACTAAATAAATATATAAGTAAAGCAAGCAAAGAACACATAGAAAAAATTATAAAAGTAACTTTCAAAGAAAACACTAATTCTTGTTTCAACATAAGTAATCCTATAAGAACAAGCAAAGGAGGGACTATTAGAAATATAAGCAACATAACTATAGGAAAATTAAAACAAGTCTTAATTATAGGTATCAATTCTTTAGAGTTCTTTTTTAAATCAAAATTAGTTATATTATCAATTTTATTCAGTTTTCTAAAAAATATAGGAAGTACAATCAGAAAAGTAATAATTGCAAAAAGTACTATAGCCGTATATTGAGTAGTATAATGAAAAAAGTTAACCTTTATTTGAAAATCATTATTAATTGAATCTGGTGGATAATTAAGAAGAATAGGGATTAATGGATAATAAATTAATCCCACAATTAATAGTCCAATAATACAAACAAAGGTTAGTTTCATATTAATAGGTATTTTTCTTAAAAAATTCATCATATCAAAGTCCCCTTATTATAAATTTTAAATAATCTTTAGTTATATTTTGCCATTTAAAATCTAATGAAGATAAAATATTAACAGTTTTACTATTTGAAAAAATGATTTTATCAGAAACAAGTAAATTCTTAACATCAAACTGTTCAACAAAACCTAAATTTTCATTAGAGTCAGAAATCAAAGAAGCAATAGATTTCTCAAAATCATCATTTTGTACATATTTTACCTTAATATCAAATTCATTTAAAATGTCAACGACAGTGTTCATAGAAACATAATTATCATTATATAAATGAAACACATTAACATTATAATCTTTTGATTTATAAATAGCAAGTTTTACAATTGCATCAGCACATAAATCAACAGGAGTCAACTCTAACTGATAATCTTTCAAATAATTAGGTAACATAGCAAGTTTTTTTATAGTCTTCAACTTATTCATAAAACCATTTTCAAAAGAATTAAACTGAAATTTATAATCTGAAAATCTATTAGTTAGATTACCAATTCTATAAATATTTGCAATCAATCCCGTATCTAAAGCTCTAAAAATTTCTTCTTCTGCAATAAATTTACTTCTAACATAAATATTTTCCTTATACTTTTGATTAATATAAAACTTATCTTCATCAAAAACACCATTATAATCAACATTAACAAGTCTAAAACCAGAAACAGTCATTGTTGAAATATGATTAAGTACAGCATTAAAATCTAAGCAAAACCTAATAACATTATCAGTTGCAGTAATATTAATTCTTTCAGAAGAATTATAATTTCCGTAATGTCTAACAATTTTATTTCCAAGTGATGAATATTCTTCATTTGAAAGACCAAAATTATCATCTGTAATATTAGAATCAACAACAAAAATTCTTTTATCAATTAAATCAATATATTTCCCATCAAAATAGTAATTAAGTCTATCAATAAGTCTATACTTAGAAGATAGTCCATTCTTATTTCTAATACTACAATAAACATTAAAATCAGAATTATCCATTACTGATGCCAAAACATGAATACCCAAAAATCCAGTAACACCCGTTAATAAAATATTTTTACTAGACCTATCAGAAATAGAATATAAAGGTTTCTGTATATCAGATATACTAGTAATATGTTTAGAAGAAACTTCAGGTAAAGAAGTATTGCTTGATGTTTCAGAAATTTTCTTAGCAATAGCTTCAATAGTTGGATTATCATAAAAGTCTTGTATTCCTAAATTAATATTATAAATATATAACTTACTAACAAGTTTAATGATCATCAAAGAGTCAACACCATACTCAAAAATATTATCATCAACACCAATATCTAAACTTAAAACTTCTTTGAAAAGTTCATACAGTAGATTCTCTGTACTATTTCGAGGAAGAACCTTATTTTCAGAAACCTGGTGGATAGGTTTGAAAATAGGACTTTTTCTATTAATCTTTCCATTAGGAGTTAAAGGCATAGAATCTATCTGAGTAACTGTCTTAGGAATCATATAATGAGGAAGTGACTTCATAAGATAAACAATTATATCCTGAGACTTAATTGTTTTATCAGAAACTACATAAGCATTTAAAGAATTATCCTGTAACAACACTAAAGCACTGTCAATATTCGGATAAGTCATAATAGCATTTTCAATTTCACCAAGTTCAATTCTAAAACCATGTACTTTAGCTTGAAAATCGCTTCTACCTAAATGTACAATTTCACCGTTTTTTTGGATATATGCTAAATCTTTAGTATTATAAATAATAGAATTATCAAAAGGAGAATTAACAAAAACCTCTTCTGTAAGATCAGGTCTATTATAATACCCTTTGCAAACTCCATCACCACCAATATATAAATTTCCAGGAATATTAGGAGGCAATAAATTTAATTTATCATCCAAAATATAAACTTTAGTATTTGCTATAGGAGTACCAATAGTAATATTTTCCTCATCAGGTGATTCTTTAATAGTAGACCACACAGCAGTTTCTGTTGGACCATACATATTATAAATCTTAAGCCAAGAAAATTTATATAACTGATTAAGTAAAGTCTTAGGCAAAGATTCCCCACCAATCATCAAATCTGTAATATTATTCAAAAATTCAGAATCGTCATTTAATAAAGCAGAAAATCTAGAAGGTGTAGTTTGGATCATATTAACATTATACTTCTTACACAAACTGCCCAAATCTGAAGCAATATTTTGCTCTTGTTCATTTGCAATTACTACAGTTAAACCATTTAGCAAGCCACCCCAAAATTCAGTTACAAAAATATCAAAACAAATAGTTGTAACAGAAACAATCACTTTATCAGAAGAAAAATCAATTCTTTCCTTCAAACCAGCTAAATAATTGTTCACATTTCTGTGCATCAACATAACACCTTTAGGTCTACCAGTAGAACCAGAAGTATAAATTAAATACATCAAATCATCAGGAGTATTCACAACAGATAAATTATCAGAAGAGTAATTTTTATAAATATCTCCATCCAAACAAATATTAATTTTGCTATTAAACTCATAAAGATTTTCAGTAGAATTATCAACTAAAATTAATTTTGCACCAGAATCATCAAGCATATATGAAACTCTTTCTTCCGGATAATCAGGATCTATTGGAACATAAGTAGCACCAGCTTTCAATATAGCCAAAATACCAACAGCCATTTCTAAAGAACGTTTTGTTACAATTCCAACAAACATATTTGATGTAATTCCTTTTTCTTCTCGTAGGAAATTTGCCAATTGATTAGATTTTCTATTCAATTCATCATATGTCAATTTTTTATCTTCAAAAACTACGGCAACTTTATCAGGAGTTTTACTACACTGAATTTCAAACAATTCATTTATAGTTTTACTTTTTGGATAATCTAAAAAAGTATCATTAAAATTATAAAGCAAATCCTCTTTTTCAGAAGAAGTAACAATTTCAATATCATCTACTAAAATATCTTCATTATTAATAATTTGATTAATAATATATAATATTCTATTATGAATATCATCAATTTCATTTTCATCAAACTTATCAACTTTATAATCATAAAACAATTTCAATATACCAGTATTATCTAAATCATAAATATGAATATCCAAACTATTAGAAAGATAACCATTAAAGTCCCAATTAGTTGAATAATCAATATCAGAAGACTTTGAATTATCTCTTGCATTTTGATAAGAGATAATAGTATCATACAAATTATTAGAAAATTTATATTTATTTCTTAAAAATTCTAATAATTTAGAATAAGGATATTTGTGATGTCTAAACATTGAAAATTGAGAATCCGCAACATCCTTAGCTAATTTTACAAAAGAAGGATTATCATATATTTCAATTTTCATTGGCAAAGTATTAATAAAAAGTCCCATCATATTTTTTTCTTTAAGGCCATTTCTATTTAAAATAGGAGAACCAATAATTACATCCTGTACACCAGTTATTCTATATAAATAGATAGAATAAACAGTCATTAAAAAAGTAAAAGCCGAAATATCATTTTGCTTACAAAAATTCAAAATTTCTTTACTATTATCCAAAGAATAAATTTTTCTTTTACCAATTTGTAATGTGTTTTGAGAATTTTTTTGCGAAAAAGAAACACAGGATGGACAATTTTTAAATTTATCCTCCCAAAATTTTTTATCTTTCTTAAATTTTTCAGAATTCAAATATTTTTGCTCAGACTCAATAAACTCAACATAAGAAGGGTCTAAGGCATCAGAAATATCCTCAGACTTTAATAATTTATTATAAATATCAATAATTTTATTAACTAATAAACTCATGCTCCAAGCATCAGAAATAAGATGATGTGTAACAATATTAAATCCACCAGTCTCATCCTTAAATTTTATAATATTAAATCGATATAATGGGTAATTAGTTATATCAAATTTATAACTAATAAAAGATTTCTCTAAATTATGCAACTCTTCAGCAGAATTAACACAAATAACATCAATTTTTTCATAAGTATAATCTTTTACATATTGATATAAAAGACCGCCCTCAAAATAAAATGAAAGACGCATACCTTCATTTTTTTTAATAAAAATATTAATTGCTTTATCCAATAAATCAAAATCAACTTTCTGATGAATCAACAAAGTACCACCAACATTTGAAATGCTTGTAGATTCATAAAATTTATCAGTAAGCCAAATAGATTCTTGTGGAATTGTTAAACGATAGTTCTTCTTCATAATATACCTCGATTCAATAAATTAATTAATATTAACCACATTATACAAATACAAGTGAAAAAAATCAAATATTTTGTAAAAAAAAATAAAAAAATGTCGTAAAATTTATTGAAATTCAGTACAACATAAAAATGAACTGTGATAAAAAAATAGAACTAAAATCTTGTAAAATAAAAATAAATAATATAAAATTAAAGAAAAAAGAAAGAAGTGATTGTTATGGGAAACAACACAAAAAGAAAAGTATACGAATCAAGAAAGGTAAAAGATTTTAGAGAACTAGTTGAATACTCAACCACACATTATGCAGACAATATAGCATATAAATACAAAAAAGATTATACTGCAAAAAATATAGAATATATTGAAAAAACATACAAACAAACAGGAGAAGACATTAAAGCATTAAGTACATCATTACTAGAAAAAGGATTGGAAGGAAAAAGGATTTTATTAGTTGGAGATAATAGTTATGAATGGTGTATAAGTTATTTAGCAATCACATGTGGAAATATGATAGTAGTACCAATAGACAAAGCATTACCAGATATTGAAATGCAAAGACTAATAATAAGAAGTGAAGCAGAAGCAATAATATGTGACAAAAAATATATAGAAACAGCAGAAAAAATAATAGAAAATCAAGAAGGAAATTTAAAAACAATTATATGTACCAAAAATACAAAAGAAAAATATAATAACATACCAGAATTATTAAAACAAGGAAAAAACTTATTAGAAGAAGGAAACAAAAAATATAAAGAAATAAAAGTAGATCCAAACAAAATGTCAATAATGTTATTTACATCAGGAACAACAAATGAACCAAAAGCAGTAATGCTATCACAAACAAATATCTGCTCAAACCTAGCAGATATAGCCTCATATGTAAAAATATATTCAACAGATACATTATTATCATTCTTACCAATACATCACACATTTGAATGCACAATAACATTTTTATATGGATTTTATAGTGGGGCAACAGTAGCATTTTGTGATGGACTAAGATATATACAAAAAAACCTAGCAGAATATCAAGTATCAATATTAGTAGCTGTACCACTAGTATTAGAAACAATGTATAAAAAAATACTAAAAGGAATAGAAGAAAAAGGAAAAACAAAATTAATAAATACAATGACAAAAATATCAAACACATTACTAAAATGCAAAATAGACTTAAGAAAAATACTATTCAAACAAGTATTAGAAAACTTTGGAGGACACTTAAGAGTAGTATTTTATGGAGCTGCTCCAATGAACAAAAGTACAATAATAGGATTTAACAACTTAGGAATATCACTAGTACAAGGTTATGGACTAACAGAAACATCACCAGTAATATCAGCAGAAACAGACAAAGAAAAAAGACCTGGATCAGTAGGACTAGCACTACCAAGCTTAGAAGTAAAAATAGATAATCCAGACAAAGAAGGAATAGGAGAAATAACTGTAAAAGGACCAAGTGTAATGTTAGGATACTACAATAATGAAGAAGAAACAAAAAAATCATTAAAGAACGGATGGTTTAGTACAGGAGACTATGGATACATAGATGAAGATGGATTTATATACATAACAGGAAGAAAAAAAGACATAATAGTATTAAGAAACGGAAAAAACATATATCCACAAGAATTAGAATTCCTAATAAACAAAATACCATATGTATCAGAATCAATTGTATACTCAAGAGACAGCAGTAGCACAGACACAATGCTATGTGCAAAAATAGTATATGATGAAGAACACATAAAAGAAATATTAGGAGAAAAAACAGAAAAAGAATATACAGATATTCTATGGGAAGAAATAAAGAAAATAAATCAAGAATTGCCAGTATACAAACACATAAAAAAAATAACCATAACAAAAGAACCACTTAAAAAAACAACAACACAAAAAGTAAAAAGATATGAAGAATTAAAAGTATTAAAATAATAAAAAAACGAATTAAACACACGATATTTGGAAAGAATATTACAGAGGTGTTTAATATATGAGAAAAAAGAAAAACATCAAGAAAAAGATAGTGCTAACAGCAATCTTTTTAATACTAATATGGATTTTAGGATTTTACCTATACACTACATATACAAACATAGAAATTTCGGAATCAGAATATAAAACACAAAAAACACTTTCCACAGAAGAAGAACAAACTGTGGAAACAATAGAAGAAAACAGCACAAAAATAGCAGATATAATAGAAGAAACAACACAAAGTGTAGTAGGAATCTCGAAACTAAAAAGTGCAGGAAGTTCAATATTTGGAACAAGTAACGAAGAAGAATTAGGATTAGGAACAGGAATCATAATAACAGAAGACGGATATATATTAAGTAATGAGCATGTAACAGGAGAGAAATACAGCAAATGTTATATAACACTAGAAGACGGAAAAAAATACACAGGAACAGTTATGTGGAGTGACGAAAGTGTAGACTTATCAATAACAAAAATAGATGCCAAAAATTTAAAATATGTAACATTAGGAGACTCAGACAAAATAAGAGTAGGAGAAACAGTATATGCAATAGGAAATCCAATAGGATTTGAATTCAGAAGAACCGTTACATCAGGAATAATAAGTGCGAAAAACAGAAGCATAAAACTAGAAGAAGGCGAAAAACAAACATATATGTCAGACCTAATACAAACAGACGCAACTATAAACCCAGGAAACAGTGGAGGACCATTAATAACACCATCAGGAGAAGTAATTGGAATAAACACAGTAAAAATATCATCAGCAGAAGGAATAGGATTTGCAATACCAATAAATGTAGTAAAAAATGTAATAGAAAGTTTCAAAAACACAGGAAACTTCGAACAAGCAACAATGGGAATATATGCATATGACAAAGAAGTAATACCATATCTAAACTCTGGGCTAAGTTTTGAAGACGGAATATATGTAGCACAAATAACAAAAGGAGGACCAGCAAGCAACACAGAATTAAAAGAAGGAGACATCATATTATCAATAGACGAAAACAAATTAAGTACAATGAATGACTTACGAGAATACATTTACACAAAAAAACCAGGAGACACAGTCAATTTGAAAATAACAAGAGGAAAAATAAATAAACAAATAACAATAACACTGGGAAAAAAGGAACGTTAGGGACACGCCAAAACGTTCCTTTTTTTCTCCAAACTAGCTTCTATCTAAGGATAAACAAGATTTTTGAAAAAATATTTTTAAATAAAAAGAATATTAAGACATTCAATAATGTTCTTCTTTTTCTTAAAAGACCTTTGTAAAAATAGTATTTTAAATATTTACTAAATAAAATAAACTCTAAATAAGATTTCCAATGTTACTCAAACTTAACCTAAAGAGTTTGACAACGTTCATAAAACTTACCACAAAATCGAAAGTTACTCAAAATTAATAGAATCCTGAAATTTAAACTTTCGAGAATAATCCCTTGTTTCAGAATTTGAAATAATGACTTCAGAACGATTCTGTTTCAAAAATTCAATAATTTCATAAACATCAATCCAAATTTCATTAGGGCTATCCACTTGAGATTCATCAAAAATAAGTTGCATACCAAAATGAAGATGAGGAACATTTATATTATTAACATTTTCTTTTATGCTATATCCAGTCATTCCCAGATATCCAATAACATCACCAGCTGAAACAGTAGACCCTTCTTTTAAATCTGGAACATAAGGATGATTTTTTCTAAGATGAGCATAGTAATAATATCTTTTACCATCAAAACTACGAATACCAATACGCCATCCACCATATTGATTCCAACCCAAATGTTCAACAGTCCCTGATTCAACAGCTATTATTGGAGTCCCAATACTTCCCATTAAGTCATTACCCAAATGTGTTCGTTTAAACCCATAAGAACGGGAATTACCAAAATCATCATAATGGCTAAAATTATAATTCTTAGCAATAGGTAAAAAAGCTTTTAATCCATATCTATTTTCAAAAGAAGCGGTTTCAGAATCAGTTTTTTTAGAAACATCAGAAGAATTAGAAGTACTAGAATTACCAGAAGTGTCAGAGTCACCAGAGGTATCAATTGAATAATTACCTATAAATCCCCCAAGAACAGCAGAATAAGCTTCTAAATAATAAGAATAATATTTCATAGAATTCGTCAACTCTTGCATACTTTTTCCACTATTTAACTCAGAAATCAATTTATCCAAATCTGAAGACTTAAAATTTTTAAAATCACCGCCATTTTTACAAGCAAGATAGCTAAGAAGTTCAATCCAATTATAAACAACAGAATTAGAATTATTATGAGACTGTATATCTAAAGAAGAAGTTAACTTCATAGCCTCGCAAGTTACGTTAAAATCCACCCATTTAATAAAATCCTCAGAATTATCGTTAGAATCCTCAGAATTTTCATCATCATGAGAAAAAGAAAAATATATTAAAAAAGAACCTGATAGCAAAACAATTAATATAAAAACAAATACCAAAATAAATATTTTTTTATTAAAAACAAAAGAACGAATAAACACAAAAATCCCCCTATAAAATAATATTAAAAAAACAAAAAAATAGAATAGAGATTGAAAATTTTTATAATTAATATATAATAAAAAGAAATCTATAAAATAAAAAGGAGAGATCTTATGAATAAGTACATGGAAAAAGCAAAAGAAAAAGCAGACTATGGAATAAAAAATAATGAAGGAGGGCCATTTGGAGCAGTAATAATAGACAAAGAAGGAAATATAATCGCAGAAGGAAACAATAAAGTATTAAAAAACAATGATCCAACAGCACATGCTGAAATAACAGCAATAAGAGAGGCATGTAAAAAATTAAATACATATGACTTATCAGAATATATACTATACACCTCATGCGAACCTTGTCCAATGTGTTTATCTGCAATAATATGGTCAAACATAAAAAAAGTTTTCTATGGATGCACTAGAAAAGATGCAGGAGAAATAGGATTTAGAGATGATATGATTTATGAATATTTAAAAGGAAAAAATAAAGAATTAATAAATCTAGAAGAAATAGACAGAGAAGAATGTCTAAAAAGTTTTGAAAAATACAAAGAAAACAATGGAATTATCTATTAGGAACGTTAGGGACATAGGAACGTTAGGGACACACCAAAACGTTCCTAATTTTAAATTATTAAACATTTGAATGTGCCTAAATCTAAAGGCTTTCTAATATTGAAAATAAATGACATGGAATTATATGATATTAAAAATGATTATTGTTACAATTTAAAATTATTAAATATTAAAAATTTCTAAAAATTGATAAAAACAAGGAGCCTCTAAGAACATAAGAATTTTAGGGACGATTTGGCATGTCCCCAACGTTCCTAAAAAAATGTTTACATAAATATTGAATAATATTCAAAGTTATGATATAATATAGATTAACTATTTGTTATCAAAAAAATTGGAGGTCAAAAAATGAAAAATTTAAATCTTTTTAACAAATTTTATTTAGACAAAGAAAAGGATATAATTGTAAATCTATATAAAACAAATGAAGATGAATTGACATATATTCTAGAAACTCCAAATCATAACTCAGGAAATTTAATAACCAATTTAGCAAAATTATGCAATGTAAAAACAATAAAAAATGAAAATGATATGAAAATAATAAAAGGAACTATACCAGCAAGTATTAATGGAGATAATGAAATAGTATATATCTTCAGACTTGGTGGATTTAAGATTGCAAATATATATGAAAATGGAAAAATTGAAATAAAAGCAAAAATACCAGCTATAACAAAAACACTTATGTCACAAACTAAAGAATATAATTTACCTATAGAAAAGACAATAGTAAAATCTTACATATTAAAAAAATCAAAATTCAGAACAGATTTACATACACATATGAATGCAAATCTAACACCAGATTGTTTAATTGCTTTAGGAATAGCAAACCAAATAAGATATCCATTATACTACATAAAAAAATTAAATTTAAAGATGACAAAAGAGCAAGAAGAGAAAATATTAAAGCAAAGAAAAGAAGTTGAAAAGCAATTTGAAGATTCAGAACTTACAGGAAAATATCTAACAAGAAGAATAAATGATAATACATTTATAAACTTTGCAGATTTTATATTAAATAATTTAGAAAATGCAGAATATAATATTGCAAAAATAAGGACCAGTTTAGCAATATTAAAAGATGGGCAAGCGGTATTTACAAATTTAGAAAAACTATATCTATACAGATATGTGTTTGCAAGAGGAATTGAATGTGATGAAAAAATCAAACTAGATACAGAAAAAATAGAAAAAATACCAGAAAATGATATTAAGAAAATGGTAAAACAAATGCTAAAAGATAAAGAAGAAACTAGCCCATACAAAAACAACACATTCTTTGAAAATAAATTGCTATGGATAGCAAGAGAGTATCAAAAACAAGGAATAAAATATGCAGAAATAGCAGATACAAATTTAACAAAAAAAGGAAAAGCAGGAATAAGAGTAATAGAACAAATGCATAATATAATGCCAAAAATAGAAAAAGAAACAGGAGTAAAAATAAGACTATTAGTAGCAATAAGAAGAATACCTCTAACAATAATTAAAGATCAAAAAACAAGTAGTAATTATTTGAGAGAAAATATAGATGTTTTAAAAGCAATAGCAAAAAGTCCATATGTAACAGGAAGTGACTTTATAGGAGAAGAAATAAATGACATATCAGAACTACAACCAGCGATTGAAGAGATAGTAAGATATGTAGTAGAAGAAGACCCAAACTTCACAATAAGAATACATGCAGGAGAAAACGACAGTTTAAGAGAAAACGTAGAAAAATCAATAGACTGTATATTGAACTCACTAAAACCAGGAGAAAAAATACCAAACTTCAGACTAGGGCACGGTCTATACACACAAGACCTAAACTCAGAAAAAGGCAAAAATTTAATACAAAAAATGAAAAGAACAGGAGCAGTACTAGAATTCCAATTAACTTCAAATGTTAGACTAAATAACTTAAGCAACCTAGAAAAGCATCCATTAAAAACATATTTAAAAAATGGAATAAAATGTGTACAAGGAACTGACGGATGTGGATTCTATGGAACAGACACAATAGATGAACAACTAGCTCTACAAAATTTATTAAACTTGAATGATAAAGACTTTGAAGAGATGAGAAAAGTAGAAGATGAAATAATACAAAGAAACGAAAAATACTTTGTAGAAAAAAGTGAAAAATTTGAAAAATTCCTAAACGGAAGAACAATAGAAGAAGCAATAACACAAGAAGAAGAGAAAAATGAAAAAGAAAGCAAAAATAAAAAAATGAATCTAAGATTAAGGATAGGAATATCATCAGAAGAAGCATTAAAAGACAAAATATCAGAATTGCCAACAGACAAAATGCCAATAATAATAGCAGGAGGAAGTTTTAATGCACAAGGAAGAGAAACTATACTAACAGAAGAAGGAAAAAGAATATTAACAGAGCTAATAAAAAGAGTAAACAACGAAAAGGCATACTTCGTAATAGGGCACAAGATGCAAGGATATGAAAAAGCAATAATAGACATTTCAAAGAAATTAAACAAAAAATTTGAAATAGACGCAATTATACCAAAAATGATAACAGAAGAAGTAGAACAAAATCTAAAAAAGGAAAATTTAAAAGCAATAAGAATCTCAACAGAAAACGAAGATTCAGGAATTTACAAAAGCTTCAATTACGAAATATTTGAACGAAGAAGTTCAGTAGTAGTAGCTTTTGACGGAAATTCACCAGTATCAAACCTAGTACAAGAAGCAAAAAATGGAAAAGGAAAATCAAAAATATATGTAAATGAAGAAAACACATCACTAAAAGAAAAAGCAAAGACACTCAAAGGATATGTAATACCATTTTCAATGAAAGAAAATATCGTAAACAGAATTATAGAAGACAATCCTGAAATAGGATGTTAGGAATAAAGTTTACTAAAAAATTATAGTGTCTAAATTTCTTTATATATAAACCTTTTTAGACCATAAATAAAATATAGTATGAGAAAAAATTATTTATACAAATTTTGCAAATTAATTACATTGTTTTTTATTGATAAAATTAAAAAAATATGGTACAATTAAAAAAACTAAAAGGAGAATAAAAATATGTATTGGAATTATAACAAACATAGCAGAAAAGAAAGACGGATGCTTTTAGTAGCAGAATGTGTAAAAGAAAAGAAAACCCAAGAAGAAATTGCAGAGGAATTGGGGGTATGTAAAGACACTGTAAGAAGAGACATAAAAGAATTACGATACAGAGGACTTATTAATTAAACAGTATTAATATTATTTAAGAAAAAGAGAAACATTTAACATAAAATAAAAGTTAAATGTTTCTCTTTTTTACTTATTAATAGAAAATCAGTAAAAAATAATTTAATCAAAAATATCTTCAAAAGCATAAAAAACACAAATTAAAAATGCATCAAAAATTCACAAAAACAACCTAAAAAAAACATATTAAAGTTATATATATGATATAATACAATCAAATAATATAAAGGGGGGAATAATATGAATGCACAAAAATTCACACAAAAATCATTAGAAGCAATTCAAGATGCCCAAAATATAGCGATACAAAATCAAAATGCACAAATAGAAGAAGAGCATCTATTACTTGCATTATTAGAGCAAGACGAGAGTTTAATAAAAGAATTAATAAAAAAGATAGGAATATCTGAGGAATTTACCAATGAATTAAAAAATAAAATTGAAAATTCACCAAAGATGACAAGCACTTCAAGACAAGCAAACTCAATATATGTATCTCAAGATGTAGATATAGTACTTTCAAATTCAGAAAAAGTTGCAAATAGAATGAAAGACGAGTACATTTCTGTTGAGCATATAATGATTTCTTTAATGGATAATCTAAACACATATCTAAAAGAACTATTTAAAAAATATGGACTAAATAAAAATGAATTCCTTAAAGCATTATCAAGTGTAAGAGGAAACACAAGAGTAACAAGTGACAATCCAGAAAGTACATATAATGTACTAAAAAAATATGGACAAGATCTAGTCGAACTAGCACGAAAACAAAAGTTAGATCCAGTAATTGGGAGAGACTCTGAAATTAGAGACGTAATCATGATATTATCAAGAAAAACAAAGAACAATCCTTGTTTAATAGGAGAACCAGGAGTTGGTAAAACTGCAATAGCAGAGGGATTGGCACTAAGAATTGTAAGAGGTGATGTCCCAGAAGGATTAAAAGATTGTACAATATTTGCATTAGATATGGGAGCTCTTGTTGCAGGAGCAAAATATAGAGGAGAATTTGAAGAAAGACTAAAAGCTGTCCTTCAAGAAGTAAGAAAAAGTGAAGGAAAGATAATCTTATTTATTGATGAGCTACATACAATAGTAGGTGCGGGAAAAACAGATGGAGCTATGGATGCAGGAAATCTATTAAAACCAATGCTTGCAAGAGGAGAATTACACTGTATAGGAGCTACAACATTAAATGAATATAGGCAATACATAGAAAAAGATCAAGCACTAGAAAGAAGATTTCAACCTGTCATGGTAGATGAACCAAGTGTTGAAGACACAATTTCAATATTAAGAGGTATCAAAGAAAGATATGAAGTATATCATGGAGTAAAAATATCAGATAATAGTTTAATAGCAGCAGCAACACTATCAAACAGATATATATCAGATAGATTTTTACCAGATAAAGCAATAGATTTAGTAGATGAAGCATGTAGCCTTATAAAAACAGAAATGAAATCTATGCCAACAGAACTTGATGAAGTATCAAGAAAAATAATGCAATTAGAAATAGAAGAAACAGCACTTTCTAAAGAAAAGGATGAATTTTCTAAAAAAAGATTAGAAGAAATTCAAAAAGAAAAATCAGAACTAAAAACAAAATTTAACTCTATGAAAGCTAAATGGGAAAATGAAAAACAATCAATTGAAAAAGTACAGAAATTAAGAGAAGAAATTGAGAAAACAAATACAGAAATTGAAAAAGCAGAGAGAAATTATGACTTAAATAAAGTTGCAGAACTAAGATATGGAAAATTACCTGAACTACAAAAAGAACTAGAAAAAGAAGAAGCTGAAGAAAGTAACAAAGAAAATGTATTGTTAAGAAATAAAGTAACAGAAGAAGAAATAGCAAAAATAGTTTCAAAATGGACTGGAATTCCTGTTACAAAATTGATGGAAGGAGAACGAGAAAAAATATTACATTTAAAAGATATTCTTCATAAAAGAGTAATAGGGCAAGATGAAGCAGTAGAAGATGTATCAGAGGCAATAATGCGTTCAAGAGCAGGAATAAGTGATCCAAAAAAACCAATAGGCTCATTCTTATTCTTAGGACCTACGGGAGTAGGAAAGACAGAACTTGCAAAAAGTTTAGCAGAAAGTCTATTTGACGATGAACACAATATGGTAAGAATAGATATGTCAGAATATATGGAAAAATATTCAGTATCAAGACTAATAGGAGCACCTCCGGGATATGTTGGATATGAAGAAGGAGGACAACTTACAGAAGCGGTAAGAAGAAAGCCATATTCAGTTGTACTATTTGATGAAATAGAAAAAGCACATCCAGATGTATTTAATATATTACTTCAAGTATTAGATGATGGCCGTATAACAGATTCACAGGGAAGAACAATAGACTTTAAAAATACAATAATAATATTAACATCTAACTTAGGTTCAGAATATATATTAGAAGGAATTGATAAAAATGGAGATATTTCCAAAGAGGCAAAAGATAAAGTAAATGAATTATTAAAAAAGAGTTTCAGACCTGAGTTTTTAAATCGACTAGATGAGATTGTATTTTACAAACCATTAAAGAAAACTGAAGTTTCAAAAATTTTGGATTTATTAATTAAAGATTTAGAAAAAAGGCTAGAAGACAAACACATAAAATTGGAACTAACTCAAGAAGCTAAAAATTATTTAATAGAAAATGGGTATGACCAAATATACGGTGCTAGACCTTTAAAGAGATTTGTAACTAAAAAATTAGAAACTTTAATTGCAGAAAACATTCTTAAAGAAAAGATTAAACCATCTGAAAAAATAATTATAGATTATAAAGATGGAAAATTGGTTATAGAATAAAATATATCCCTCTTATAAATAAATTATAAGAGGGATATATTTTAGCCTCTATGCTTATGTTCAACCATTTTAGCAATATTTAGACTATACTCGATTTTAGAAAGTAAATTCCTTACTTCCAACCGAGCTTCTTGCAATTCTTCTAAATCCTTAATAGAAGAGATTTTAGAAGACAAGTTCTCCAAGTCTTTTTTTAGTTCTGTTTGCATATGTTTATACCTCCTTGGAATTGATATAATTATTATAGCAAAGTTTATACACAAAGTCAATTATGTAAAGCAAAAATAGAACATAAAAACGAAACATATCTGACCTACAATTATTGACCAATAAAAACTAGAAGATAAAATTCATCAATACGAATTCTATCTTCTAGTCTATTTAAATATATAAAATTAAAATTTCATACAAAATAAAAGTAATTCTAAAGTTTAAATTAATAAATACAAAAATCAACTTTAAATTTTTAATTAAGATAACTATCATACAATAAGACTAATAAATTATTTGGTGTGCCTGGAGGGATTCGAACCCCCGATCTCAAAGTTCGTAGCCTTGCATTCTATCCAACTAAACTACAGGCACATAAATAATTCTTATATATTATACTGTTATTTTACATATAATTCAAGGGAATTTAAAAAATTTTTAAAAAAATCTTGCAAAAATTTAAAAAATATGATATAGTATATAAGCGTTGATAATTATAAATATCAAATCGAGGTGTAGCGCAGTTGGTAGCGCGCGTGGTTTGGGACCATGAGGTCGCAGGTTCGATCCCTGTCACCTCGACCATACGATAGCAATTTTGAGGGAACTCAAGAAAATTGCAAAAGTCTGAAAGGGTATTAATCAATGGATTTTGGTTAATACTCTTTTTCTATGCAGTTCTTAAAAATTCTATAAAAAGTTCTAAAATAGTTCTAAAATTTATGTTTTAAAAAAATTTTAGGTGTATAAAAAATGTTTTAAAAAGTTTTAAAAAACTGTGTAGAACTTAAATATGCTCTTTCATCAAAAATTAAAGACAATGGAAGTCTTGGAAAGGATGAAAGATGAACGAAATAGATTTTTATAAAATAAATGAAACATTGAATAATAAATATTATCAAATACCACAAGAATTATTTGTTAATAGATTGTATAAAGAAAAATTAAATTCAGATAGTAAAATATTATATGCTTTTCTACTTGATAGATTATCTTTATCACAAAAAAATCATTGGTTTGATAAAGAAGGTAGAGTTTATTTAATATTTACAAGAGAAGAAGTACAAAATAAACTTTGCTTATCAGAAAAGACAGTTACAAAAGCTTTTAAACAATTAATTGATGTTAATTTAATAGCAGAAAAAAGACAAGGACTAGGAAAACCTAATTTAATTTATGTTGGTAAAATCCAGCACGAAAATATAAAGAATTTTGTAGATACGGAAAATCTACAAGTCTTGAACAGTAAAAATTACGGTTCTGAAGAAGTAGAAAATACAATTCTTGATATGGAAAAATTACCTATAATCAATCCTAATAATATCAAAACTAATATAACCAATACTGATTCTATCAATCCTCAAAACAATGAAGAATATATCTCATTAAATGAAGTAAAGGAAAAATGTAAATTAAATGAATTTGCAACAGAAGAAATGTCAATATTAGAAGATGTTATAGATAGATTATATTATGCAGATAGCTTAAAAGTAGGAAATGTAATAATAACTAATTCAAAAATATTATCAAAAATTTCTTTAATTAATAAAAATAACTTAATTCAATTATTAGATATTGCTAGAAATAATAATAGTATTAAAAATATAACAAATTATTTAGTGATTTGTTTATATAATAATTTGGGTAATTCTAATATAAATATAGCGACAAGTAATCTAGCAGATAATAAAACTACTATATATAATCGTGATTATGAAAGAAAATATCCAGAGGGATTTTTCGATAGCCTATATGCTAACTTTGCTGGCGAAAATGCAGTAGCACCTTCGTAGAATTTTGCTCTGATATGAAGTTGCAAGAGATACTTCTAAAATGCAACTTCACTATATTTTATAAAAGGCAATAGCCTTTATAAAATATAGCCTAAAAAATGCTTTAGCAGTTTTTAGGGAAACCCCGTAGGGCACACAGACAAACTTGTTTGTCTAGTGTGTTAGACAAGAAAATCTTATCTTGTGAGTTTGAGAGAGAGCAAGGAAGAAAATATGAGTTATGCCATAATTAGAAATGAAAAATTAACTAGGGCAAAAGCTATAGGAGTATATAGGCATAATGAAAGAAAAGCAAAAAATCATTCAAACAAAAATATAGATAGTAGTAAAACAGATTTAAATTATTATATAAAGAAAAATGAATTAAGTTATATAAAAGAGTTTGATAGAATAAAAGAAAAGTACAATTTAAAAGGTCAAATAAGAAGTAATAGCATTATAATGTGTGAAATGATATTTACTTCTGACCAAAAATTTTTTGACGAAATAGGTTATCAGGAAAGTAAACGATATTTTCAAGAAAGTTATAATTTTATATGCAACTACAAAAATTTAGGAGAAGAAAATATTATATCAGCAGTTGTTCATATAGATGAAGATACACCACATATGCACTTGTTATTTATTCCAGTAGTTCATACAAAAGATAAGCAAGGAAATAAAATTGATAAAATTTGTTCTCGAGATTTTTGGAAAGGCAAAAATAGTTATAGAGATTTACAAAATGCATATTTTAAGCATATTTCTGAAAAAGGTTTTAATTTAGAAAGAGGAGAATTAGTAGAAATAACAAATAGAGAACATTTTTCAATACAAGAGTATAAACAAATTACAAATTATGAAAATACTAAACAAATATTAAAAGATATTAAATTAGAACTGCCAGAAACACCTGATATAAAAGATATTAAAAAGATTATGCTAAATAGAGATGAAAAAATAGAAAATGAGATTATTAAGCCAAAAGATGAATTAATACAAAAACTCTATCAAGAAAATGTTTCATTACATAAAGAATTATCAAAACAAACTAATATTATTGATAGAGCAGAGAAATTTGAAACAGAAAGAAAATCATTGACAGCAGACAATATTGAATTAAAAGCAAAATGTAGAAAACTTGAATTGGATTTTAAGCAAAAGGAAAAAGAATTAAAAAATAAATACGAAGATGAAACTTATAAAATAGATTATCAATATCAGAAAATTATAAATAAATTGGAAAAAGAAAATAACTATTTAAAGAAGGTTATTGATAAATTTAAAATTACAGTTCAAAAGTTTATTAGTTGGGTTTGCCATAAGTTTTCTGCTCCATCTGAAGAAGATATGATAAGAGATTTTGAAAAAGAAACATATATGGATTTTGATATTGAAAAGCAACTTAATAAAAGCAAATTTAAAGACAAAGAAAAGGATGAATATGATTATGAAATGTAACTCTCGCACCAATAATGCGAGAGTTATTTACTTATATTTTTTAATTTTGTCAATGATTTTGATAAAGAAATTAAATTACTATCTATTTCTATTAGTTCATCATTTACAACAACATAATTTACTATATTTATATTATTTAAATTCATCATTTTTTCAAGTTCATTTCTTATATAATGTACTTGCACACAATGTGGAGATTTATCTACTGTAGCAAAAATTATATTTTTGATTTTCCAGTTCTTATCATTCCAGATATTTTTGTTATTGCCATATTTATATGTGTTTCTTCTAAGCATAATTCATATATATTTGGTGAAAGCTCTTTTATTTTTTCAAAGCCTAATGGTTGCATATTTTTTAGACAACTTCCTACAATTGCTATTGTTTCAGTCACATCATAAATATTACTTTTCAATAATTCTTTCATATTCTGTTTCTCCTTATAATTTTACTTCATAAATTTATTTTATATTTTCCATTTGATAATGTTAATATAGCATAATATATGTACTTTTTCAATTTTTTTTGAAAAAACTATGTACTTTTTTCAAAATTTAGTGTATAATTTTAATAGATAAATGAATAATATATATTGTAAATAATATTATTTATATTGGTCTCACAAGGACCAAACCCGTGTAGACGCAGAGCGTCGCAAAAAGCCATTCACACGAATGGCTTTTTATTATAGTCTTTTATTTTTCAGTTGCCTTATAATTCCTAAAATATCTTTTACACTAAAAAAGTATTTTTCAGCTCTAGTAAGAGGAATGTTATGATTATGCTTATATACTATTTTATCTATAAAAGTTAGCATATCAGAGACTTGAAATAGTCGTTTTTCTTTATGGTCAAATTCAATTCTATGTTCAACATTATTTTTTGTAATTAATAATGTATCTATAATTGCTCCTAATGCTTCTTGTCCATTATCATAATAAACAACTACTTTTTCAAACTGATTCATATAATCACTAATAGATTCAAAAAATTTATTTATCTCAATAGCTAATTCTCTATTTAATTGAGTTTTACTATTTTTAAATCTTTTATCAATTATGATAGTATGTATTTTTACTTTAACTCTTTTTGAAAAATAAAATATAGACCAAAAAATATTTTTTCTTTGTTCAAGCTTTAAATATGAATAATCGCCTCTTTTTGCAACTAAGTCGGCAAGATGTATCATACCATCATAATTAGCTTTTTTTAATCTATTATTTAAATATTCTAAATCATTAACTATTGAATCATCACTTTCATGTATCGTAAAAGAAACTCCATATAAATCTGAACTTCCATCTACAAATCCAAAGTCTCCACTTTCGTCAATGAATATGTTTAGTCTTCGTTTTATATTAATCACCTACTTTTTATTCTAATAGTATTATTCAATATTAATATATTGTTTAATGTAATCTTGTAATATATCGTCATCACGTATTACTTTTAAAGCTATTTCGATGTAATTACTTTGTTTAAGTCCGAATTCTGAAGTTAATCCCGATTCTTGTATTAAGCCCTTATTATTAATGATGCATAAAGCTCTTTCATAATCTGTACTAATTAAAATTTCATCTATTAAATTAATAAATTCAAGATTAATAGAATCAAAATTTATACTTGAAACTTTGTTAACAATTTCTTGTTTGTAATTCTCTAATGTGGATAATTTACAATTTTTTATAGTTTCTAATTCGTTATTTACTTTAGATTTAGTAAATAATAAAGCCTGTTCCGCTTTATGTTTGTTTAAATAATTTAGAATGTTTTCTTGGATTTGAACCATTATATTGTTTGCTTCATCTTCTGACTTTTTAAGTTGCATAGCAACTTTTTTGACTACTTCTGGTAATAAAAATATACTTTCAATTTCAGTAACTTTAGGAATAAATATCATTTTATTTTTATAATTTTCTATTTCTGTCTCGCTTCTCCTATCTCTATCGATAATTCCTTTTGCAGATATGTAATTAAATTTAGAGTTCTCATTTATAGATGTAGTGTACTGGATAACTTTTGTACAACCATTTACTGGTATAATAGTATAATTTTCAAACAATATATTATATAATTTAAGATCATAACTATTACTGTCTCCTTCTATAAATAAAATATTTTGTCTATTTCCTAGTATTTGTAATTGAAGTGATTCAGGAATATCTGTATTTTCAATTAATTCAAAATCCCATCTATTATTTCCAAAATAATTTTTTATCCAAATTAATTGCGAATTTATTCTTGAAACTGCAAAATCTAAGTTATGTGTTATATAAATAAATAAACAGTCTTCTCTGTCTTGTTCAAGTATATCCCATAATTTTCCCAAAATAGAATAATGCAAGTGATTTTCAGGTTCATCAATAATAATAATAGAATTATGAGGAACTGAAAGGACAGATGCTATAAAATAAAAAATTTCCCTTTCACCATCACTCATTTGAGATGCATTATAATAACTAATGGTATCAGATCCAGCTTTCACACAACCTGCATCAATTTTTAATTTTCTATGTGGCAATAATTTCTCAAAAATAATTTTTATTCTATCTAATATAGTTTCATTATCAAATTCTTTATGTTTCAATTCTTTGTGTTCTGCTCGATACTCACGAGATTTTTGATAATCTTCTGTAAATAATAATTGCATTAATTTGTCAAAATCATTTAGCAAAAAAGTTTCTGGTTTTGATTTCCACCTATTGCTATTCTTTACTATAGATTTCTTCCAAGACTTGTCTGTAATAGCTGTACCATACAAAAATTCTTCTTCAGCTTTGTTTATAGAAGAAGGTTGTACATTTTCTGGCATATTCAGAGACTTTTGGGCAGATATTCTATGCACATTTTTATCTGTATTATTTTGCTCAATCCAAACACTAAATCGTGTTTTTCCAGATCCATTTGCACCAATTATCGTTATAGATTGTTTGTTTTCTATTTGCATATTATTAGGTAATTTTACAATCATTTTTTCCTCCAATAACTATTTATTTTTCATCATCCACTCATATAACTCATCTTCTGTAACTTTGCCTTGCTTATAATCTCTTATTTTACTTTGAGCAAGTTTCTTCCAACTATCGAAATCCTTTTTCAATTTTTTATTGTTATCACTTCTAGCAACTTCCATAAATTTCTTTTGATATGCTTTTCTATATTCTAATAAAGCAGGTATTTTTTCTAAATTTTTTCTATATGTTTGTTTTGCTCCTTTTTCTCTACAACTTTTTCCATCTCTATTTGGTAAATCACAATATAATTCATCTTGCCTTATTGATGGAATAAAATATCTACCACAATACTGGCATGTTTTTATTGGCAAATTATAATTCTTAACAATCTGTTCTAAAACAACAAAAGCAATATTACTTAACTTTTCACTGGTATATACATTTGTCATTTTAATTAAAGAATCATTTTCGTCAAGTTGTTTTGTTAATTCTTCTAGTGAATACTTATAATATTCTTCGTGTTTATTTGAGTAAGTATCTAATATAACTTCAATATCACTTGAATAGGTATATACATCATTTTGATGAGTAATTAAAAATGATACAAATTTAGAATTTATTTTTGATCCTTTTAATTTTTCATTTCCGTTTAAGTTATATATAAAATCTACAAATTCTTTAAAGTTCTGTTGTACTTCTATTAGTTCTTCTAAACTATTTTCATAAACTCGTTTCATTATTTTTACAAGTGCATCTTCAGAAGAATATGTTTTTTCTAATTCTTTATATGGAACATATTCTTTTAGCAATTCAAATCCATATAAATAGAAAAAAGTATCATAAGCACTATCAAAGCTAGAAAAATCAGCATTTAATAAACTTATTAAAAACAAGCCAAACTGTTCATAATATGGAACATATATTGAAGTAGGGTGTTTTGGTGCAGATTCCTTTTTACTAGGTTTATGCTTATAAAAATCATTTTCTTGTATGATTTTTCTTCTATGATTATCCATATCATTGTAAGTGTCAGTTTTATATAGATACATAGGTGTTGAATAGTATTCCTCTTTTGCTTCTGGATTAAACCATATATAAAAACCTTCACTAAAATTAAATTGAGGTAATTTTCGCATTTTTTGTTCCCCCTAAAACTAAATGTGAAATATTTTAAATTTATTTTATAAATATGTTGACAAATATAAAATAAGATTATATAATCAATTTACAATTTTAAAAAGTTTTGATAAATCTTTCACAATATATTTATACTATATTAGTTAAAGATTGTCAAGGAAAGGAGGTCAAAAATATGCAGAATATTGAAGAATTTGAGATTAAATTATATTCTACTGATGATGTATGCAAATTATTGCATATTGGAAAACAGAAATGTTTACAATTATTCCATTCTGATGAATTTCCAAGTATCAAAATAGGTAGAAAATTTTGGGTAAAAGCAGACTGCTTAAATGAATTTTTAAGCCATAAAAGAATTATGGCAGAGTAAAAAATAAGAAGACTTAAATCTGCAACATTTAAATCTTCTAAGCTAAACAGGAAATGCCCTGTTCAAAAAGTTTATAAAATTATTATACTACCAAAATAAAAATAGAGCAAGGTATTTCCTCAAAAAAATATGAAATGGAGGAAATTGTATGAGTTCAAAAGGTTATACTGTAGGAACATATATTATAAAATCGGAGAAAAAGAACTCTGACTTGCCAATGTGTCCTATATGTAAGAAGTGTAAAGATAGATCTATTTGCAGTAATAGAAAAAGTAAAAAAGAAATGAATAAATGTGAGAAATGTAAAAATTGTAAAGATAGCGAAAAATGTGATAAGTTTTATATTAACGAACAACACAAAGCAACTTTAACAATAGCCAAAGATGCAACCACAGGTGTATCAATAAGGAAAACATTCACAGGAAATACGGAAGAAGAAGCATTAGATAAAATGTATAAATACAAACTGGAAATGAAAAAATCAGGAAATGCTATTGAATTTAAGAAAACAGAAAAAACAATAGCAATTTTGGCGCAAGAAATAGAAGACTCAAAATATAGAATGGGTAAAACAAAAGCAAATGCTTATAATACAAATATGTCAACACTTGCGAGAATAAAAAAATACAAGTTTGCAAATATTCCAATAGATAGAGTAACAAGAAAACAAATTGAGGATTTTTTACAAGAAGAAAGAGTAAAGTCAAATTCTACAATAAAAAAAGATTACAGAATGTTAAAATATGTATATGAATATGCAAGTCATAGAATGTATATTATAAATAACTTTTTTGAAGGAATAAATGCAATAGAAAGACCAAAAAGTCTGAAAGAAGATAAAGATGTAGTTGCATTAACAATTACAGAACAAAACAAATTAGAAGATTATTTAGATACTCATTCATCAAAGTATAAAAACATTATACTACTGTGTTTGTATACTGGAATGAGAATAGGCGAAGTATTGGCATTAAATTATACAGATGATATAGATTTAGAAAATAAAATGATAAAAATAACAAAGACATTAACAAAAGATAGAAATAAGAAAACAGTTATTGGTCCAACTAAAACAAAAAGCGGAAAAAGAAATATTGAAATAAATGAATTAACAGAAGATATTATAAAAGATTCCATTAGTAATAAAATAGAAAATAAAAATAAAATTCTATACTGCCAAGAAAATGGACAATTATATGTAGATAATACAATTAATTCAGCATTTAAGAGAATATGTAAAAATGCAGGAATTACAAAACCTGTAAATACACATATGTTAAGACATACATTTGCGACTAGATGTATTGAGGCAGGTGTAGATTTACCAGTATTACAAAAATTAATGGGACATGCCAATATAGAAACTACAATAAATACTTATGGAGATATTTATAATTACTATAAACAAAAAGAAACTCAAAAAGTAATTGATTATTTAAAAAGAGAAAGAGCATAAAGTACATTTAAAATTGGATAATATAAATTTTAGATTAATACTAAAATAAGAGTTTTAAAAAAATGTTTTAAAATAAAAATAGTATCATAAAACATTGAGAAATAAAGACTTTGTGGTAGTTTGAAAAAGCTACCGCCTCGACCAGAAAAAGGAGCTTTTTACAAGCTCCTTAAATTGTTTTTAGGCTATTTTTAGCCTTTTTTCTTTTCTCAAACTTTTTCAAAATTTCTCTATATTCATGTTATTGCATTCAATATTGCATTCAGCTAAAATATTTTGAATGTAATAATTGCATTCAAAATATCCCAAGCAACAGCCTGGGACATTTTGAAAAAAGCATTATTAATTACTAAATTTATCTGTATTCTCAATGGCAAAATGTTTTAAGAAATTATCATAATCATCTGTTTCTGATTCAAAATTAAGAGAAATATTATAGATGATATTACCATCTTCATCTAATTTTGCCTTACAGATAAATTTCTCTAACGGTATAATACTATCATCATGCCTTTTTAATGTTATTTCAGAAAAATATTTAGTTGATAAAAATTTATGAATTTTTATTAGCATTTTTTTATGATATTTTTTCGTTTTTTTATTTAATACAATTGTAAATAATAATCCTTCTGAAAATACAATAAACCCAATAAATCCATCAACTAAAAGTACAACACATATAATAACATTTATGATATAAAGTATTTTGTTATCTCTTGGTAGAAGATTATTACTTAAAATAAATAACATTAGTCCAAATAACAGACCTGAAGCTATTGAAAGTATTACTGTTGTCTTTAAAGTTAATTCATGCTTTTTCAATTTAATTACCT
>CAJFQT010000010.1 GCA_904419095.1 uncultured Clostridia bacterium
TAATACCAGAAGCACTAGGGATAAGCAACTTATCGACTTTGGTTTTTGGAATTTTATTGGGAATAATTACAATGATTTTTTGTGATATTATAGTTGAAAAAAAATTTAAAAAGTTGACTAAAAAATTTACAGAAAGACAGGATTTGTTAAAAACAGGAATTATTATATCAATTGGCTTAGCAATTCATAATTTTCCAGAAGGTTTAGCAATTGGTTCAGGTTTTGAAGCATCAATTACATTAGGCTTTAGCTTGGCATTGGCTATTTGCTTGCATGATATACCAGAAGGTATATTCCAAAGTAGACAGTAGTTCTTACTTAAAAGCCTCCTAAAAAGAGGCTTTAGTCATTTAGTTTTTATTTGTGTGATTGATGATAGCATCAAGTACTGATAAACAGCATCCTAATACTATAGCAGTATAAACACCAGATCTAATAGAATCAGAAATGGCCACAAATATGACAGAAGCAAGACTAATAATACATAAAATAATCATGATAATGTCTTTCATAAAGTGCCTCCTTTTAGAATGAGAAGTATATAAACTATACTATAAAATTATTAAGTTAAAAAAAATATAACAGAAAATAAAAAGAAAGTCAAGCGAAAAAGTATGAATGGTATGATAAAAATTACGATTAAAAATATAGTTATAATATTATCAAAAAATAAAAAGTAAAAGGATTTTTAAATTGTAAAAAATAGAATTATAAAATCGGATGGTGATGATTAGATGTTATTGAGTAAAGTAAGTAATATCAATGAATAAATAAATTTTGGTAGACATTTTGAACTCAACTGGCTAGGAGTGTGAGAATGAAAACTATCATATTCCTAGCCAAAAACTGTTATATGAAGAATATATATTTGGAAGGATATGTAAAAAATACATATCTTTTTTGTTTTTATAGAAATTAGGGTAGAATTTTTTATAGAAAAGTAAAGTATATATTATAGAAGATATTATATGTTTATATTTAGAATAATCAAATTTTTAACACATATAAATTAAATAAATAAATTATTTAATAACAGGAGAAAAATATGAATGAGTCATTTAAAATAAATATATACTATGATGAAAAAGGCGAGAACTTAGAAAATTTAATAGAACATTTGATAATTAATATATTGGAGAAAAAATACATGTAAATTGTTAGAGATGAATTGTGCAAATAAACTGAACAATTATAATAATCTAAAATTTTCATTACTTGAGCAGTTGAATTCACTTCCAAATTAGATATAATAAAATTGAATTCAAATTATTATCTCAAGCATGAAAAGGAGGTAAAATGCTTGAGCAGATAGAAAAAACAATATATAAAGTAGCCATTTATATAAGATTATCAAAAGAAGATGTAGATAGAGGCTATGATGAAAGCGAAAGTATAAAAAATCAAAGAACATTGCTAACAAAATATGTAGAAAATTTAGGATGGAATTACAAACTTATAGACATATACATAGACCAAGGTTTTACGGGAACAAACTTTAACAGACCTGATTTTCAAAGAATGATAAAAGATATAGAACTTAGAAGAATAAACATGGTAATAACAAAAGACCTATCTCGTTTAGGTCGTGATTACATAGAAACAGGAGAATACATAGAAAAGTGGTTTCCAGAAAAAAATGTTAGATATGTTTCTATAACTGATGGTATAGATACTTTTGCAAACAACAATGGCAATAATGATATAGCACCTTTTAAATCCATATTAAATGATATGTATTCAAAAGACTTATCAAAAAAAATTAGGACAGCCTTACATACGATGCAAAAAGAAGGAAAATGGGTAGGTGGCAAAACAGCCCTAGGATATATGAAAGATCCTAATAATAAAAATAAATTAATCATTTGTGAGCCAGAAGCAAAAATTGTAAAAACAATTTTTAATATGGCAATTTCACGGAAATCAAATAAGTTTAATAAGAGATTATCTAAATAATAATCAAATCCCTACAACAAGTCAAATAAGATACAATAAAGCAACATTTTGGGAAAACAAAACTATAAAAAATATTCTAAAAAATCAAATATATTGTCGGCACTACAGTGCAAAATAAAAGAAGTAGGATAAATTATAAAAATAGAAAATTAAGACCAAACCCAAAAGAACAATGGAATATTGTAGAAAATACCCATGAACCAATTATAGATAAAAAAACTTTTGATATGGTACAAAAAATGCTAACTACCCAAAGTTATAATCGAAATGAAAAGAAACATCAATTTTTGCTAGATGGTTTGCTAGTATGTTATGAATGTAAACACAAAATAGGTGTCAGAGCAAGGAAAAATGGAAGATTGGATATGATATGCAATAATTATCGTAGAAACTCAAAATTAGGACTTTGCACATCACATGGATTTAATTATGAACAATTAGAAAAAATAGTTTTAGAGTATATAAAAAAATTGTTTCTAGAAATTGATAGTAAGAAAATAGAAATGAATATAAAAAATAATATATCAAAATATGATTATGGAAAAATTTTTCAAAAGTTAGAAATAGAAATAAAACTCATAAATGATAATATCGACAAAATGTATGTTGATAAATTAAATGGGAAAATAAGTGAAGAAATGTATGAAAGGTTATTTAATAAATTTAAAAATGAGATAAAGCAAAAAGAAGAGGAATATATTGAATTAAAAAATGAACAAGAAAATAATTTAGATGATGATATAGAAAACATTAAAAAATTGGTAAATGATTTTTTGGGATTAGAAAAGCCAACACCAGAAATAATGAAAGTTCTTATTAATAGAATTGAAGTACATCAAGATAAACAGGTAGATATTATTTTCAATTTTAAAAAATTAAATAATGCATATAATAAAAATAAAGGAATTTAAAATTATAAAATAAATACCATTTTAAAAAAATGCGGGTAGGTGCAATAAATTAAAATAGAAAAATATAAAATAAAAAATGATTTTTTTCGTGTCTACTTTCTTGACTCAGTACAATGATACCGATAAAGATGTTGAAAAATTACCAACAAAAACCTTGAAAAAATACCAATAGAAAACTTGAAAAAATACCAATAAAATGTTATAATATTTATAAATACTTATTAAGGAGGAATAAAATGTCTCTAAAAAAAGAAGGATATAAAGATAGAATTATAGATGATAAGATTAAAAAAAATTTAAAATTGTTTGGTGCAATAAGTATAGAAGGACCAAAATGGTGTGGCAAAACATGGACAGCATTAAATCATGCAAATTCAGTGGTATACCTAAATAATGTTAGTAATAATTTTAATGAAAGAGCTTTAGCAAAAATGAATGTCGATTTAATACTAAATAAAGAATATCCAGAACTTATTGATGAATGGCAAGAAGTACCAGCTATTTGGGATGGAATTCGTTTTAAATGTGACGAAGACCAAAAAAGAGGAAAATACATATTAACAGGATCAGCAACACCAGTAACAAAAGATATCCATCATTCAGGAGCGGGAAGAATTTGTAGGATAAAAATGTATACAATGTCATTATATGAATCTGGAGATTCCAGCGGAAAGGTATCATTAAAAAGTCTATTTGAAAATAATGTTAAAGACGAGCTAACAGGAAAAGTAGATTTAAAAAATTTAATTCAATTAATAATAAGGGGTGGTTGGCCACAGAGTATAGGAATGGGTGAAGAAGAAAGCTTAGAGCTAACACAAAGTTATATAAATGATGTATTAAATTTTGATATTTCTAATATTGATGGAGTGACAAGGGATATTAATAAAATGCGAATGATATTGCGTTCATTAGCTAGAAATGAAAGTACTATTGTTAATAATAATACTATAATAAAAGATGTAAATGAAGATATGGATTTAGCAAGTAAAAATACAGTGTTAGATTATATAAATGTACTAGAAAAATTATATTTAATAGAAAACCAAATTGCTTTTAGCATAAACTTGCGTTCAAGTAGTAGGGTGGGCAAATCAGCTAAAAGACATTTTGTAGATCCATCATTGGTGTGTGGCATATTAGGATTAACTTCCGAAAGTTTGTTAAATGATGTTAATTTTCTTGGATTTTTATTTGAAGCTCTTTGTGAAAGAGATTTAAGAATATATATAGAAAGTTACAATGGTAACTTATACCATTTTAGAGATAATACAACAGGATTAGAAATAGATTCAATAGTGGAGATGCCAAATGGCGAATATGGAGCGATAGAAATAAAATTAGGAACAGATAAAATTGAGGAAGCTGCAACAAATTTATTAAAATTTAATAAATTAGTAGAGAAAAAACCAAAATTTTTGTGCATTATTAGTGGTTTATATGAAGCGATAATTAGAAGACCTGATGGAATATATGTAATACCAATAACAGCATTAAAAAATTAAAAATATCACGGAATGAAATTAACAAAAATCACGGAATAGAAACTAAAGATATCACGGAATGAAATTGATAAAAAAGGCGAAATAACTCAAAATAAAAATGAGTTATTCAAAAAATTCGAATAACTGTCTAAATCAGAATCAACCAGAAGGAATATCAATGGCAGTACCTATGAAAAATGGTGGAATGAAGAAATCAAGAGTCATCTTTTATGTGATTTTGTCAGGAATTACTACAGGATTAGGAGCATTAGTGGGAGCGATTGTAGGTCAGATTTCAGAAGTTATAATAGCACTATGCTTAAGTTTTGCGGCACGGAGCAATGTTATATATTGTATCAGGAGAATTAATACCAGAATCTAATCAGTTGTATAGTGGAATGATGACTGGTCTTGGTAACATAGTAGGATTTTTAATAGGAATGTTTGCAATGTTAATATAAAGTTATATTAAGTTAAAAAACTTAAGAGTAAAAAATTAATGAATATTTGTAATAATAAATGGAGGAAAATAAAAGTGAAAATAATGTTTATATGTACAGGAAATATATGCAGAAGTGCAATGGCAGAAGCATTATGCAAAAAAAGAATAGAAGAAAAAAATTTAAAAAATATACAAGTATATTCTTGTGGAGTTTATGCACAAAATGGAGATGTTCCTACATGGGAAGCAAAATCTGTGATGAAAGATGAATATGATATAGATTTAAGTAAGCATAAAGCGACAAATATATATAATTCAAAAATTAAGGAAATGGATTTAATATTGTGTGCAACAACCAGCCATAAACATGCAGTAATAGATATGTATCCAGAACTTAAAGATAAAGTATATACAATGAAAGAATATGTTAATTATAACAGAAAATATCACGATAGCATAAATATAAAAGACCCATGGGGATATGATATAGAAACATATAGATTTTGTGTATCAGAGATAGAAGAATGTATAGATTTGATGTTGAAACAAATTTTTAAAGATTAACACTTCATATAGGTTGTAATTTATACTTTTTTTAAAAAAGTTAAATTTAAGATATGACGCTAAAAATAACAATTAGTATAAGTAAAGAATGAGATATACCATAAAAAGTTAGAAAAATTTTCCAACATTTTATGGTGTATTTTGTATAAAATAATCATTTAATTTTCCTTGATTTTTTTTTGTAGATATAGTAAAATACAAACAGAATTTTGAATAAGAATGGAGTAGATAAATGGAAGATATATTAAAAGGCTTAAATGATAAGCAATACGAAGCCGTAATAAATACAGAGGGAGCTTGCTTGATAATAGCAGGAGCAGGAAGTGGTAAAACAAAAGTATTAACACATAAAATAGCATACTTAATGCAAGAAAAAAATGTTTTACCATGGAATATATTAGCAATAACATTTACAAATAAAGCTGCAAATGAAATGAAAGAAAGAATAGTAGGTCTAGTAGGTGATGCAGCACAAGATATATGGATGGGAACATTTCACTCAATATGTGTACGTATATTAAGAAAATTTATAGATAGAATAGGTTTTGAATCATCATTCATAATATTTGATACATCTGACCAAAGAACAATGATAAAGGGATGTTTAAAAGACTTAAACATAGATGATAAAATGTTTACGGATAGAAGTGTTCAAGCAGAAATAAGTAATGCAAAAAATCAAATGTTAGATCCAGAACAATACTCAGTTCAAGCAAATGGTGACTTTCGTAGAGAAAAAATAGCTACAATATATGAATTATATCAAAAAAGACTAAAAGAAAATAATGCAATAGATTTTGATGATATTATTAATTATACGATAAAGATATTAAGTGAGAACGAAGATGTATTAGATTATTATGCAAATAAATTTAAATATGTTTTAGTAGATGAGTATCAAGATACAAATAAAGCACAGTTTACATTAATATCATTATTTGCTTCAGTACATGGAAATATTACAGTTGTTGGTGATTCTGACCAAAGTATATATGCTTTTAGGGGTGCGGATATTTCAAATATATTAAATTTTGAAAAAGATTTTAAAAATGCTAAGATTATAAAACTAGAACAAAATTATCGTTGTACAGGAAATATATTAGAAGCGGCAAATAGTGTTATAAAAAACAATGAAAGCAAATATAAAAAGAAATTATGGACAGAAAATGAAAAAGGAAATTTACCAAAAGTATATTCAGCAGAAAATGAGTATGATGAGGGTTCGTTTATAGTTGAACAAATAAATAGATTAAGAAGAGAAGAATATTTTAAATATTCAGATTTTGCAATTTTGTATAGAATGAACACTCAATCAAGAGCAATAGAAGATATTTTAAGAAGAGAAGATATTCCATACAAGATTATAGGTGGATTAAAATTCTATGAAAGAAAAGAAATAAAGGATATTATATCATATTTGAGATTAATACAAAATCCATCAGATAATTTAAGTTTAAAAAGAATAATAAATGAACCAAAAAGAGGTATAGGAAAAACAAGTTTAGAAAATATAGAGACTTTGGCAAATCAAAATAGTATATCAATGTATGAAGTAATAAAAAATGCAGATCAATATGGCTTAAATAGAGTTTTTATTAATTCAAGAGAATTTATAAGTGTAATAGAAGAATTGAGAGCAAAAAAAGATGATTTAGTAATTTCTGAATTAATAAAACAAACATTAAAGAAAACAGGATATACTAAAGCTTTAGAAGATGAAAATACAGTAGAAGCAGAAAACAGGATAGAAAATTTAGAGGAATTCTTAACAGTAGCTATGGAATTTGAAGAAGAATCAGCAGACAATGGATTAAGCGAATTTTTAGAAGGAATAACTCTTTCAAGTGATATAGATAATATGGAAGAAACGGATGAAACTGTAACACTTATGACACTACATAGTGCAAAAGGTCTTGAATTTCCAGTAGTATTTTTAGTTGGAATGGAAGAGGGAATTTTCCCTGGGTATAAATCTATTTCTGAGCAGAAAGAATTGGAAGAAGAAAGACGTTTGTGTTATGTTGGAATTACAAGAGCAAAACAATATTTATTTTTGACTTGTAGTAAGCAAAGAACTATTTTTGGTTCAACTAGTTGTAATCCTGTTTCGAGATTTTTAAAGGAAATTCCAAAAGAATTATTAGATGGTTATGAAGACGCTTTAGGTGATAATTCTAATAAAGAAGATAATTTTGAAGATTCAAAATATAGCTGGACATATGGAAGTAAAAATGCAGGAACAATTAAATCATATAAAATAGATAAGCAAGAACCTGTTATGGCATCTGCTAAATCTAATGATAGTTCAAATTTTGTTTTTCGAACGGCAGAAAGCTTTTTGAATTCTTTGAAAAAGCCTGTAGGTCAAAATGTGGATTTATCAAAATATGGCGAAGGTGTGAGAGTTTTCCATAAGAAATTTGGAGAAGGTACAATTTCAGGAGTTGAACCAGAAGGTGATGATTTAAAAGTTGATATTCAATTCGATAAAGTTGGACATAAGAGATTAATGGCTAAGTTTGCTAAGCTGGAAGTTATAGACTAATTTAATTAAAAATATTAATAAGTTTGAAATAAAGAGTGATAATAATTGAATAAATTAAAAAATTTAAAATTGGAAATTTCTAATTGTACATAATGAAAATTTTATCATTGTGAAATAAATTTTTGAATATATGTTTAAAAGAATTTAAAATCTTTTTGGTTTTGAATTCTTTTTTTGAATAAAAAATTTTTTTTTGAAAATAATATAAAGAGAATTTTATATGAAAGGATTGATGAATGATGCCAGATTTAAATCAAATGGAATTACAACATTTAAGACATTTAATAGGAGCTCATGAAACTGCTTATCAAAAGTTGAATACTTATTCTTCTCAAGCAGTTGACCCACAAATAAAACAATTATTTACAAAGGCTGCTCAAGATTCTTTGAATACAAAACAAAAGTTGATGACTTTTTTGGAGAATTAGTTTGTGTAGAGAGTAAAGTTAATTAAGTTTATTTTATGTTTTGATGAATTTTGGAGAAAGGATTGATAGAAAATGGATGAAAAAACTATGGTTAATGATATTTTAGCAGGTGTTAAGTCTGATTTGACTGCGTATCAAACAGCTATTTCAGAAGCGGAAAATATTTCTTTGAGACAGGCTTTTCAACAAATTAGAAATAATGATGAGAGTTTCCAGTATGAGTTGTTTAAAATAGCTCAGACAAAGGGGTATTATATTCCTGCTCAAAAAGCTACTATTACTGAGATTAATAATGTTAAGTCTAATATGCAGTAGGGTGGTTTGGTTGAACTTTGAGAGACATGAATAGTGTTTCTTGAGGTTCTTTTGCGTTTGGGGTATTATTTTAGGTTGTGTTTTGGTTTGATTTGTGAGATGTTGTTTTTTATTTTTTGCTTTTTGCTTTTTTATTTGTTTTTTTATTTTTTGTTTTTTTGGTGTGAGGCCGTTTCCAAAGGGTAATGATAAATTTTTTCTATTTAAAAATCCTCCATAGCAGGGTCGTTTTGAAAATCTGGGACTTTCCCGAGGAAGTGCGGAGGGACGATTTTCAACCTGACGTGGGTCTTAGGGAACTGTCGGTTTTTAAATAGAAAAAATTTATCATTACCCTTTGGAAACTACTTTTACTTTTTGTTTGTGGGGTATGATGTTGGTTTGTTGTTTATTGTTTGGTGAGGGGATAGGATTTTAAGGTAGGAAGAGTGGTAATGTCTAAAAAAGAAAGAAAAATTAAATAAATGGGAGATATATTAAAAAAAATTAAAAATTCTTACGGAAATTAGCGGTTAGTGGGGTTGCAAAAAAATAAATATTACAATATCATTACATCAAATATACAAAGGAGATACGGATAGATATGTTGAAAAAGTTAATATTACATACGAAGCGTTCTATTAAATGTTTGTTGCTTATTATAATCGCAGCTTTTTTGTTAATAGGAGTTGTTGCATATTTATATAAGCCTACTTATAGAGTAATATTAAATGGTGAAATGATAGGATATACTGAAAATAAAGGAAAGTTACAAAATAAAATTAATGAATATGTTAAAAATGGCGATGGAGAAAATGTTGCTTATGTTCAAATAGATAGTATGCCAGAATATCAGTTATGTTTGTTGAAAAAAGGTATTGTTGCTAATGATGAAGAAATTTATAATAAAGTGAAGGAACAAGGAACACCTTATTATAGATATTATGCTATTTTAGATAATCAAGAGGAAAAATTTTATGTTTCTAATTTTACAGATGCAGAAACGGTTGTAAGCCAGCTTAAAGAGAAGAATAGTACTAATATAGATGCAATAACAATTGCAGAAAAATATGAAACCGAGTTAAAGAATTTTACTTCAACAGATGAGGTTGTTTCTAAATTGTATGTAGAGCCTGTAAAGGTTGTAGAAGTTGCAGATACTTCAAGTTCTAAAACAAATAAGACTACTAAAACTTCTTCTGGGACAGTTAATACTTCTACTAATATTTCAGGGGGAAAGGCTAGTCTAGGAATTTCATTGATTAAACCTGTTTCAGGGATTATTACTTCACGTTTTGCTGCATCAAGTAGGATTAGGAGCTCAGCTCATACAGGACTAGATATAGCTACTTCTAGCGGAACACCAGTAATTGCAGCAGCTTCTGGAAAGGTTACTTTTTCAGGTTGGAAGGGTTCTTATGGAAAATTAATTGTTATAACACATTCAAATGGTGTTCAAACATATTATGGACATTGTAGTGCTTTATATGCATCTGTGGGACAAACAGTTTCTCAAGGACAAACAATATGTGCAGTGGGTTCTACAGGAAATTCAACAGGTCCTCATTTACATTTTGAGATTCGTGTAAATGGGGTTGCATATAATCCACAGAATTATTTGTATTAGATGTAGATGTAACAAAACATATGTTAAAAAAGTACAAGTTAGAAGAAATGAAGATAAAAAAATAGAAATTAATTTAAAAAAATAAAAAAGGAAATGAAGCTAGCTATTTTGAGAGGAAAAGAATATAGAAAAATATTACAAAAAAAGAATTTCTATTTATAATCAGAGAATCATAAATGGAAGTATTTTAAATAAAGGATAATTAGATATAGATATAGATTAAAGTAAAATAGTCAATTGGAATTTAACTCCAGTTGGCTATTTTTTAAGTGTACTTGTCCTATCATACAATTGATGGACTAAAAAGATAAAGAACAATTGGTGTGAAAATCTTAGAATTCTTATATAAAAAAGAAAAATTTGGAACAATTTGGTGTGTCCCAAATGTTCCAAATTATTTGCAGAAATATTTGATTCCAGTGGAAATAGCATTTTTTTTCATGATAATTTTGCCATATTCTTTAAGTTTATTTTCAAAAACTTCTGAATAATTTATTGGTTTGCTAAATTCACTAATGTAAGAATGAAATTTCTTGTTATTCTTGTGGGTGTTGTTTACATGTTTTAAAACTAAAAAATAATTATTATTCAAAAGATATAAGCTAGAAAGTCCTATTAGACCTTTTGTATAAATAGGTTTATTTTTTTCTAGTAATTCACAGAAATTACAGAAAGCATCAAAATTGTCAAACCTGTAAATATAATTATCACTATCATCAGTAAATGTTTTTCTTTTAACTTTTACAATTCTTCTAAATTGAGAATAGTTACTTTCTTCATTCTCAACATGATATTTAGTAACTGTAAAAACAAATGTATCTTCTAAAGAAGAATAAGCTTCTACTAATAGTCTACAACCATCAGTATCAAAACCAATTTCTTGTTTTGCTTTATTTAATATTTCTAATAAAAGACCTTGTGATTCAGCAGTTTTAGTCATAATAGTATGTAAATCTAAATCTTTATCCTTTATGTCTTCTGGTTTTATAATAATACGAATTTTATTTTCTGTTAATTTTTCTATTTTCATATAGTACCTCCAATTTAATACCTAATTATATTATACTACTAATTTCATTATATTTAAATCCACAAAATTTGGTAACTAAATTAATAATTCAAAATATAAAATAAAAATTAAAATTATTAAAAATAAAGTAATTATCCTAGTTTTTCTAATATATCATATAAATATAAAAAAATAAAGTAAAATCTTATAAATTACTTGAAAAATTTGTTAAATCCATATATAATACCATTGTGATTAAAAATTATATATCCGTAAGGAAAAATAAAAATTGGAGGTATCAAATGACAACAAAAGATAAGAGTATATGGATATTAATTGTATTTTTATTAGCTGGACTAGTAGTGGGTGGATTACTTGGAAAATTAGCAGAAGGGGTTCCAAGTTTATGGTGGCTTAGCTATGAGCAACAATTTGGGCTTTCAGATCCACTAGTATTAGACTTAAGTGTATTAAAAATTACATTTGGATTAGTGTTTAAAATTAATGTCGCAAGTATAATTGGAATGATAGTGGCATTGATTGTATATAAAAAATTAAAATAATTTTAAATAGAGACAAATGCAATAGAAAGGAAAGGTGTTACATTTGTCTTTAAAAATAAAAGATTTACCAGAAGCAGAAAGACCATATGAAAAATTAGAATTATATGGCGAAAAATCTCTAACAAATGCAGAATTATTAGCAATTATAATAAAAACAGGAACAAAGGAAGAAACATCTGTGCAAGTTGCACAGCATATTTTGAATTTAAATAAAACAAATGAAGATACATTAAGCTTTTTAGGAAATTTAAGCCTGCATGAGTTTATGAAAGTCAAAGGAATACGGAAAGGTAAAAGCAATTCAATTAAAAGCTATATGCGAACTAGCCGTGAGGATGATTAAGCCTTCTGATTATAGAAAAATGAAAATTTCAACTCAGTCAGAAGTTGCTAATATATGTGTAAGAGAATTTTTTTATGAGAAAAGAGAGATTGCTAGAGTTTTTTACTTAAATGTAAAAAATATAGTTATGCAAGTAACAGATATAGCAGTTGGAGGGACAAATTTTGTAAATGTGAGTATAAAAGAAATATTAGCTAAAGCTATTGAATTGAGAGCTAATAAAATAATTTTAGTTCATAATCATCCATCAGGAGATTCAACTCCAAGTAAACAAGATATAAATTTTACATGGAAATTATTTGATGCTGGAAAAATGGTGGAAATTGATTTAATAGATCATATAGTTGTAGCAAAAGATGAGTATACTAGTATTTTTACTAATGTAAAACATAATATAGACATGTATAAAAATAACTAATATAAAGAAAGTAAAAATAAATAAGATAAAAGTTATAAAAATATTAAAAAATTCGCATAATGAAATTAAATATCTTATTTAAAGCTAGTATGAAGCTAAAAGTAAGGATGTTGAAAAGAAAGGAAATGAAGATTTATGAAATTATTTAACTTTGGTTCAAAAGATATTGGAATAGACTTAGGAACAGCAAATATATTAGTTACAGTTAGAGGAAAAGGAATTGTATTAAAAGAACCATCAGTAGTAGCAATAGATAGAAAAACAGGAAATATAATGGCAACAGGAAATGAAGCAAAAGAAATGCTTGGTAGAACACCTGAACAAATTAAAGCAGTAAGACCATTGAAAGATGGAGTAATAGCAGATTTTACTGCAACGCAATTAATGCTTAAAAACTTAATTCAAAAAGTAGGAAAAAAATATAGTATAGGAAAACCAAGAGTAGTTGTTGGTGTTCCATCTGGTATAACAGAAGTAGAAGAAAGAGCTGTTGAGGAATCAGTAATTCAAGCGGGAGCAAGAGAAGTTTATTTAATAGAAGAACCTATGGCAGCAGCAATAGGTGCTTCACTTGATGTAGCAGAGCCTAGTGGGAGTATAATAGTTGACATTGGTGGAGGAACAACAGAAGTAGCTGTTATTTCATTAGGAGGAATAGTAGTTAGTCATTCACTTAGAATTGCTGGGGACGAGCTTGATGAAGATATAGTGAATTTTGTAAAAAGAGATTTAAACTTAGCAATAGGTGAGACAACAGCTGAACAAATCAAAATGCAAATAGGATGTGCACTTCCATTAATGTCAGAAGTAGAAATGGAAATAAGAGGAAGAGACTTAACAGATGGTTTACCAAGAACTGAAAAAATTACATCAACACAGGTTGAACAGGCAATGAAAGAATCAATTTTAAAAATTGTAGAAATTGTAAAATCAACACTAGAAAAAACACCACCAGAACTTGCGTCTGATATCATGGAAAAAGGAATAGTTCTTGCTGGTGGGGGAGCATTAATTAGAAATTTAGATAAATTAATAAGTACAGAAACAGGAATGCCAGTTTATGTAGCAGAAGAACCACTTGACTGTGTTGTTAGAGGAACTGGAAAAACATTGGAAGACTTAGAAAGATTAAAAACAGTTTTAATAAATGCAAGAAAACGTAGATAATTAAACAAACACAGATAATGAAATGAGGGATTAAAAGAATGTATCGAAACCACAAAACAGGAATTATAGGAATTATTATAACAGTTATTGTGTTAATATTGATTGTAGCTTTTTCTAATGGTGAAAACAATGCAAGTTTTTTTGAAAATGTTGCAAGTAAGTTAGTTATGCCAGTCCAAAATGGCTTGACATATTTAAAAAATAAAATCAGTGGGAATAGTACGTTTTTTACAGATATAAATAAACTAAAAGAAGAAAATGAAGAATTACAAGCCAAAAATAGTGAACTAGAACAATCATTAAGAGAACTGGAAAATATAAAAACAGAAAATGAAATGTTAAAAGGATATATGAATTTAACAGAAAAATATGGTGAATATAAAACAATTCCTGCATATGTGATAAACAAAGATATTAGTAATTATTCAAAAACAATTATAATAAATGTTGGAAAAAATGATGGAATACAGGAAAATATGACAGTAATAGCAGATGAGGGGCTTGTAGGCTATATTGTTTCAGTAACAGATACAACAGCAAAAGTGCAAACAATTGTAGATACGGCAAGTTCAGTAAGTGCAACAATGAGTTCAACAGATGAATCTATAGTATGTAAAGGAACATTAGATAGTACAAAAGAATTAAAAGCAATGTATATACCGACAGATTACAATATAATTCAAGGAGATAGTATCGAAACATCGGGACTAGGAGGAATATATCCAAAAGGAATTCATATAGGAACTGTAAAACAAGTTGAGGCAACAAAAAATGTAACTGATAGATATGCAGTCATAGAAACAGCAGTTAATTTTGACAAACTAAGTACGGTTTTAGTTATAACTAATTAAATCAATGAGAAAACAAAGCATGGGTTAAAAAGTAAAAATTAGTTAATTTTTATTATAAAGTATTTTATTATAAGTAGATAAGCTTTAATTTTGTATTAGTATATTTACTTATGTATAAAAAAATCACACTTTAATGTAAACAAATATCTGAAAATAAAAAATGGAGGTGAATCAATTTGAAAAAGGTGCTTATACATATTGAACTAATAGTTATAATATTCGTTATATATTTTTTACAATCGAATTTTTTCAATTGGTTCACAATATCAGGAATAATGCCAAACTTATTTGTAGTTTTTGTCTTATTTGTAGGGCTATTTGCAAGTAAAATGATGGGTACGATATATGGAATGGTAATAGGATTAATCCTAGATGTATTATTTAGACAAAAAATAGGAGTTAGTTTTATTGCATTAGGATTGGTAGGATTTTTAGCAACTATTTTTGATAAAAACTTTTCTAAAGACAGTAGAATGACAATAATGTTAATGGTAGCAGGATTAACAGTATTATATGAAGCAATAATATATTTTGCTAATTATTTTGTTTTAGGAACTACTTTAGAAATAATACCTTTCTTAAAAATCTTATTAATTGAAGTTATATTTAATTTATTATTAACAATAATAATATATCCTCTTCTTCAAGAATATGGGTATTATATGGAAAATGAATTTAAGGGGAATAAAATTCTAACAAGATATTTTTAAAAAGAAGGTGAAATATTGAAAAAAAAATCTGGAAAAGCCAATATCAAATTTAGATATAATATAATGACAGTATTAACATATGTAATAGGAATTGTATTATTAGCACAACTATTTAATTTACAAATAGTACATGGAGCAGAATATAGGGAGCAATCAAATACAAGACTTACAAGAGAAACAACTTTAGAAGCAGCAAGAGGTTCAATTTTAGATAGAACAGGAAATGTACTGGCAAGTTCAGATATGAAGTTTGCATTAGAATTATATAAGACTAAAATTGATGATGAAACATTAAATAACTCAATTTTAAGTATAATTCAAGTACTAGAAAAGTATGGAATTAGCTATGATGATGACTTTCCAGTTACTATAAATCCATTTCAGTATACAATAGAAGGAGAAACACTTGCTAATTGGAAAAAAACATACGACTTAGATGAAAATGCATCAGCAGAAGAAGCTTTTTATGATTTTAAAGAAAGATACGAAATAAGTAATGAAGATCTTACAGAAGCTAGAAAAATTATGAGTATAAGATATCAAATTACAACAGAAGGATATAGTAGTACAAAAGCACTAACAATAGCAGATGATATACCAAGAGAAGCAGTAGCAGAATTTTCAGAAAATAGTGATAAATATCCAGGAACCAATATTGTAGTAGAACCAATAAGAGAATATACTCAAGGGACACTGGCAGCACATGTAATCGGTTATGCTTCAAAAATTAGTTCAGAGGAATATGAGCAGAGAAAGGATACGTATTCACAAAATGATATAATTGGAAAAACAGGAGTAGAGAGTGTTTTTGAAGAGTATCTAAAAGGAAAGAATGGAACAAAACAAATAGATATGTCTGTTGATGGAACAATAACAGCAGAATATACGGCAGAAGAAGCGGTAGAAGGTTCAGATGTTGTTTTAACAATAGATGCAGAATTACAAAGAGTAGCAGAAGAAGTATTAGCATCTAATTTACAAAAAATTCAAAGTGGAGGATTTGGAAGAGCATATGCAGCAACAGCAAGTAGTTGCGTAGTAATGGATGTAAGAACAGGAGATATTTTAGCAATGGCAAATGTTCCAACATATAATCCACAGGATTTTGTTGGAGGAATTAGTACAGAAAATTGGAATAAATATATAAATGATTCAGCAAAACCATTAGTAAATAAAGCAATACAAAATTCATATTCACCGGGCTCAATATTTAAAATGGTAACAGCAATAGCTGGTTTAGAAACAGGAGCAATAAATTCAAATACAAGAATAAATGATACAGGTGTATATAACAAATATCCAGATTCACCAAAAAATTGTTGGTATTACACGGATTATCATAGAGGGCATGGATGGCTAAATGTATCACAAGCAATTCAAAAATCATGTAATTATTTCTTTTATGAAACTGCGGATAGAATAGGTATAGACGTATTAGATCAATATGCAACATATTTCGGATTAGGAAAGAAAACAGGAGTAGAATTACTTGGAGAAACAGATGGTGTACTTGCAAGTAGAGAATCAAAATCAAAACTACATCCAGATAGTCAAAATTGGAATCCAGGAGATACATTAAATGCAGGTATAGGACAAGGAGACAATGAATTTTCACCATTACAAATGGCAAAATATATTAGTATGCTTGCAAATGGTGGAAAAAATGTTGATGTAAGTATAGTAAAAACAATTAGAAATGCAGATGGTTCAGAAGTTTCAAAAGATGATATAAATAATTTTGTAAATCAAAAACTAGGATTAGAAGCTGAATCAACAGAAAATTTGAATATAAATCCTCAAAATTTACAAGTTATACTAGAAGGAATGCGTTCTGTAACTGATGAACAAGGTACAGCAAGTAGTGTATTCCAAAATTTTGAAATATCTGTAGGAGGAAAAACAGGATCAGCAGAAGCACCGGGAAATAAGGTAAATGCATGGTTCGCAGGATTTGCACCATTTGAAAATCCTGAAATAGCAGTTGTAGTAATGGTTGAAAATGGTGGACACGGGTATTATGCTGGTGAAGCAGTTCGAGAAATAATGAGAGAGTATTTTGGAATGAATACAGAAAATGTAACAGAAAGTGCTACGGCGGTTCCATATACAGAGTCTTTTAGATAAGAAAGAAGGATGTAAAAATGAGAAAATCTAGTGTAAGTATTAATTTAAGAAAAAATGAAATTATAATAAAAATTTCAGAAGAAGCAGAACAAAAAGATATTATATATTCATTAAGAAAGAAATTGCCAGAATTGAAAAAGTTATATAAAGACGAGAAAACACCAATTAAAGTGACTGGTAAAGTTATGAAAAATAAGGAAATAGACGAAATACAAAAATTAATAAAAAGTCAAATTGATGTAGAAATAGACTTTGATATGCCAAAATCATTAGGATTATCTAGTATCAGAAGGGCATTTGACCAAGAAATAGCAACATCTGAAACGAAGTTTCATAGAGGGTCACTTCGTTCTGGTCAAAAATTAGAAACAGAAGGAAGTATAGTTATAATAGGTGATGTTAATTCAGGGGCAGAAGTTATTGCATCAGACAATATTGTTGTGTTAGGAAATTTAAGAGGACTAGCACATGCAGGTGCTAAGGGAAATAAGAAAGCAATAATTGCAGCAGGTCTTTTAGATACTGTTCAAATTCGTATATCAAATATTGTTAAAGAAATAGATAGAGATGAAGAGCCATTACATAAACAAGCTTATGTTTATGTACATGAAGATAAAATTATAATAGAATAATAATATAAAAAATACTTATACTTTATCTTTTTCGAGCTATAGTAAAAAATAGATTTGGAATGAATTTATATAAATTAAATTTAAGAAAATAAAAGCATAATTAAAATGATATATAACATTTCATCTTTTACATTTTCTTGGAATAAAAAAATTAATATACAAATAATAATGATATCATCAAGAAAAAGATGGATTCCAAATAATTCAAAAATAGGTTCATCTATATTAGAAAATCCATTTATGTTTATATTTAAAGGACCAATGTTAGTTGGTAATAAACTAGAAAAATTAAAAGGTAATAGAGAAGAAATAGTATTACTATTGTTTGATGTATTAGTAATACTATTTTTTTTTGTATTAAAACTTACTTCATTTTCAGCCATTTTTTCATTATTACTATTTATGTTATCATCAGTATTTTGGTAAGAATCATATTGTATATTTTTGTTGTCTAGATGATTGGAATTAGACGAAAAAGAATTACTTTTGTAAGTAGTATTATTAGAGTGAATTTTATGAGATTGAGGATAATTCATTTGTCTGTAGTTAAAATTTGGTTTAAAAAATGGAAAAGGTGGTGGAAAAAAACTAGGCATTATATCATTCTCCTTTTAATTGTTATTTCAATAACATAGAATTAATAACCTTTGTTTTATTTTATATGATTGATATGTATATAATGAAAAATGTTTTGCTAAATCTTTTATTTAGTATTATCGTCTTTTTTATTGGTGATATTATTGTTATTAGTATTTGCATTATTGATATTGGTGTTTTTTAAAACTTCAGCAATTTTACCCATATTTAATAAATTAACGTAGTTGTCTAGCTGGTTTTTTTTAGAATTACGAAGATATGGCTTTAGAGAGTTTAAAAGATTACTTCTTGGATCGTTTTTATTATTAATACTTCCAAATGCTGATGTCATTTTCATTATGGTATTTATATCAATGTTGTTTAAGTCAAAGTTGGCAGTATTATTGTATGTGTTTTCGTTATTTTGGTTATTAGTATTATTTGTATTTTGATTGTTGTTTGTGTATGTATTGTTAGTTTCTTTTGGGTTGTAATCGTTTGTGTTAGAAGTTGTAGTGTTGTAGTTTGAGTTGTTGCTATTATTTTTGGTATTGCTATTAATATCGTTGTTTTGATTAATATTATTTTTATTGTTGTTATTTGCCATCATTTTGGAAAAGTTTTCGATCATTTCTGGTGAAATTTGAGAAATGGCACTAGATAGATTGCCATTGTCAACTAAATTTTTTATTTTGCTCATGGTTTCATTATCTATATTTGGTATGTTATCCATAATATCACATCCTATCTAAATATAATATATGCTAGATTATTTTAAAATTGACATTTTTAAAATAAAATCTTTCTTTAATTAATAATTTGAAATTAGAAAGCAACTTTGGGTTTGTTGCCCGCTCCCAGAGATATCTGTATAAAAATTTATTCCACTCCTCGGCTTGTTGCATTGCCTATGCCTTCTAAACCCAAAACAAACGAGCCTCTCGTTACATCCTTCACGCTTCCTCATTTATTTTGGATTAAGAAGGCATACGGCAATTCCACGGCACACTCGTCATTCCATAAATTTTTATACAGATATCTCTTAACGCTGACCTAATTTCTTTTTTGCTTTCTAATTTCAAATTATTAATTAAAGAAAAAATATTAAAAAGCTTGAAAACACTTAAAAATTAATGTATAATGTATTATAGAGTTATTATGTATATTTCAAAGCTGAATGTCATGAATTTGTAATAAAAATGTCATCAAAAATAAATATATATGGTAAATCTATCTTCCGTATAGTAGTTTTCACTAGGAAAACTAAGTGGGAGAGAATCTTATTGAAAATTAAAGTCATTTCTTATATTATATATAAGAACGAAAATGTTTATAATTTTTAGGAGGGATGCGTTATGAAGAGAGATTTGTTAAAAATAGTTACAGTAATTGCTATTATTTTTACTATGACTATGGCAAACTTTATATTTCTTTGTGCAACAACGGTATCTTATGCAGCAGATGCTATTGCAAAAGAAATACAAACAAATCATAACAATGTTAATTTTGAGGCAAAATTAAAACAAGGGGATAGTGAATCAAATGTATTAGATGCAAAGATGAATTCAGAAGATTTGCAAATGCATTTTAAGATTTCAGTAAAACAGGAAGGATATTTAAATGGTGAAATTACTTTGGCAAATAGTAATTTTAAGTTTAAACCAGAGATATTAAGTGATGGTATTACTGAAATTCAAGATAATAAAATATCATTATCTCAAATAAATGCTGGAGAAACAAGAGATATTGTTGTTGGAATTGAGGTTTCAAAACCAGACCAATTTTCTTTAGATATCTTAGGAAAAGAAAGTACAGTAACTTTAACAGGTATTTATAGAGATAGTACAGAAAAAGATATTTCAATTGAAGGTGTAAGAACTGTAACTTTAAATCTTACAAGTCCTTATGATGAAAGTTATAAAGGAATAGTTTTAAATCATCAAATGGTTACAAATAAAGTTGCAAACTATGATGGAGAGCAAAAAAGAATTATGCAGTTTACTATTACTTCAGGAATGGAAAATAATTTATTCCCTATAAAATCAGAAAAGATAGTAACAACATCTCCTAAAATAAATGATAAATTTGCAGAGAAGGTTTTAGTTAATACTAATGGATTATTAACTTCAACAGGAAAAGAAATATCAGATGAAAATTGGAAATATGATGAGGAAACAGGAAATTTAGAAATATCAATAAATAATGATGCTCAAGATAATAAAGTGGCTTGGAATAAAGCAGGAAGTGATATATTTATAATTACATACATATTTAGTGATATATCTGAGGTTTCTGTTCAAGATATAAAAACAAATTCTGAAATTAATCTTTATGATAAAAATCAAACAAGAGTAACAAGCGAATATCAAAGTCAAATACATCAAGAAGATTTGGATTCAATGATTACAGTTGATATTGCAAATAGTGAAAATGAAATATATAAAGGAAAATTACAAGAAGGAATAGATA
>CAJFQT010000011.1 GCA_904419095.1 uncultured Clostridia bacterium
AGCAATAATGAAACTAATAGCAATAAGCCAAAGAGGAACAAAGAAAGACTTTTTTGATTTATATTATATTTGTAATAATTTTAATATAACAATAACAGACATATTAAAAATGTTAAAAGAGAAATATGACGAAAATAAAGTCAATTATGCACATATAATACAAAGCTTAGCATATTTTGAAGATGCAGAAGATGAGAATTTGCCAAAAGTTTTTATTGATTATAACTGGGAAAAAATAAAGGAATATTATATAAAAGAACAGAGAAAAATATATAGTGAAAACTAATAAAAAGGGCGTAAGGTGAAGCAAAAACGTAAAGAGTGAAAAATTAATGTATTGGAATATATTTGATAAAGGTAGATATGAGTTATTTATATAATATAATAGAAAAGTGCAATATTAGTGTTAGTGATTTAGTAAATGGCTTATAACAAAAATGTGGAGAAAATATAAACTATGTAAATATAATCATGGGATTAAGCTATTTTGAAGATGCAGAAGATGAAATATTACCGAATACTTTTGTTAAATATAATTGGGAAGATATAAATAAGTTTTTTATTAAATTTCAAAAAGAAGTTCAAAATATATTAGAATGATTATAATATGTTGAAAAAGAAAGTATTGCAGAAATAACTACAATACTTTCTAGAAAGCCTTTCTTTTGTCTGTTTACTTGCAATGTAACAGTAAGAGTAAAAGTTAGGCTTTTTTATGAATTTAGATATCATATATTAATAGAATGCTTTTTTAGCCATATCTGTGCTTCTTTTTCTTCAGCTTTGTTTAATTCTCTACCTAGTAAAGGGCAAGCTAATGGCTTTTCAGTTGTTGTGTCATCACAGGGTTCATAGGATGCTATTAAAACGTTTAGGTATTTGCAAATAACTTGATAACTCATTTCAAAGCTATCTGGACCGACTTGCTCAAATGATGTACAACAATATTCGCAATTGTTACAGTATTTTTCTTTTTGAACTTGTTGTGAATAGACGACTTTGTTGTCTTTTCCTAGTATTACTTGGTAGCCGAGGTCTTCTAAAATCTGAATGGCTTCATTTTTTTTGTTTTCTAAATTCATAAGCTTTTCCTCCTTTTAAAAATTAAAATGAGTGTTATGTGTTTTAGTTAATTATATATTATTTTTGGATTTATATCTATAGTTTGCAGATAAATTTATAGATGATAGGGCTAAGTAGAAAAAGGTTAAATTTGATAAGAAACATTTTACAATTTTTTTGTATTTTTTCTTTATGATAATCAGATTGTGAATCTTACATAGATTTTTTGTTATAATATTTTGTTGAAAAATGTCCTTTATTATAGTATAATTAAATTAGTAGGAGTAAGAGGATGTGATAATATGGGAAAATTAAATAAAATTATGTATATATTTATATTTATTATTTTAGTTTTAGGAAGCACATATGTATATGCAATATCTGTTGATGAAATGATAGATCAATATGAGTTAGATCCAAAATGTATAAGTGAATTGAGTGAAGATGAATTGAAAACATGGAAAGAAGCTTTGACTGCAAGAAAGGATGATAATACTGATGTTTTAGGAACTTCTTACAATGCAGATATTGATAGAGAGACTAGAACTATAACAGAAATGCTTACAAAAATTGAAGAAAGAGAAAGAGAAGGGAATAAAGACTCTGTAGAAGACAAAAGTGATGAAGAAATCGAAGAAATGAAAAAATACAACTTATCACAAATTTATGAATATTTAGAAAAATCTAATCCAGACGATATAGAAAATATTCCTCAAGAAGTAATAGATGCGTGGGATGAAAAAGTTGAAGAAAATGGAACTGAAGCTGCAAGAATTAGATATCAAGGATTATTAGATGGTAAATCTTTGGATGAAATAGAAAGGGAACTTCAAGATTATAGAGATGAACAAATTGGTGGAAGTGGAGGAAGTGCTGATGATGTTCTTTATAAAAAACCGGCAGTAGCAGATAGTGGAGACAGTTCACAAAGTTTAGATGATATGATGAGTGATGGTGATGATTTTGTACAATCAGCAACTGATACTCCTATAGATACAGCACAACTACAATCTGTTTCTTCAAATTTATTTAATATATTTGTAGAAGTAGGGGTTGCATTAGCAGTAATTGTTGGACTAGTTATAGGTATAAAATATATGTATTCAAGTGTAGATCAAAAAGCAGAAATAAAGAAATTATTAGTACCATATTTAGTAGGGTGTGTAGTGATCTTTGGCGCTTTAGGAATATGGAAATTTGTAGTTACACTATTACAAAATGTATAAGAGATAAAAAATTTGTTTTATAGCTTGCAACCAAAAAAACTAAATGATATAATTTATAAAATAATAGGAGGATTCAGATGATAAAAACAAATAAGATAATTCAAATTGTATTAGTATTTTTAATTGTTAATATTTTAATGGTTAATTTTAGTTATGCTCTGGTAGCTGGACCGTCTGGTGGGGGGGCAAGTTCTGGTTCAAGTTCAGGCTCAGGTTCAAGCTCAGGGGGAGGATCTACAGAACTAGGGGATTTGAATTCATATGCAGAATCTCCATCTTCTGATCCTACAGAATTTAGGCAGAAAGCAAACAGAGTAATAGGGGTTATACAGGTTTGTGGAAGTATTTTTTCTGTTATAGCGTTAATAGCAATTGGAATTAGATATATGTTTTCTAGTATAGAAGAAAAAGCAGAATATAAGAAGACAATGATTGGGTATATGATTGGATGTATAATGGTATTTTGTTTAACAAATATTTTAGCCTTTGTATATGACCTTGCAAATCCTTAAATTATTTGTTATAATAGTATAGAGATTAAATAGTTTTTAATATTCTTATACCTATAAGATTATAAATATATAAAAAATATAAAGGAGGAAAATATGAAAAAATTAGTAAAAGTATTATCATTCTTAACAATGTTAATGATTTTAGTTTCTGTAGCTACATCAGTTTTTGCAGCAGCTCCTAATCCTAATGCATATACAGGAAATGATAGTTATAATGGGACAGGTTCAATTGCAACAATAGGAAACCAACTTATCCAAATAATTAGTACAATAGGATCAGTAGCGTCAGTTATTGTGTTAGTAATAATTGGTATAAAATATATGATGGGTAGTGCAGAAGAAAAAGCTGAATATAAAAAGACATTAATGCCATATGTAATAGGTGCAGCATTAGTATTTGCAGCATCAGCAATAGCAGGAATTATATTCGGATTTACACAAAATATTGGTAAATAAAAGGGAGGAGGAATAGAGCATGAAAAAAATAATGAAATTTTCGTTGATTAATTCAATATTATTAGCGTTAATGTCAATTTCAACATCAGTATTTGCAGCACCACCAAATCCGAGTAATTATACAGGCGCTAATGATTATAATACAAATTCAATAGCAACAATAGGAAATCAACTTATCCAGATAATAAGTACAATAGGATCAGTAGCATCAGTTATAGTATTAGTAATAATTGGTATAAAATATATGATGGGTAGTGCAGAAGAAAAAGCAGAATACAAGAAGACTTTAATGCCATATGTAATTGGTGCAGCATTAGTATTTGCAGCATCAGCAATAGCAGGAATTATATTTGGATTTACTCAAAATATTGGTAATACAAATTAATGAAATAAAAGAAGAGAGTTTTGATGAAATAAAAATCAGGATTCTCTTTTTGATTTTGTTATTAATTTTAAAATTTAATTGTTCATAAATTTATTTTTTATCTTAAATAATTTTTTTATAAACTTCATATTAAAAAATTAAAAAAATCTGAAACTTGTATTTCCGAAGATAATTTTCCACTTTTTTATTTTTTTCATTATTACGCTTATATTACATTTATATTAAAACTCTATTATTTTGCAAAAAATAGCGAAAATATCTTACAATTTTCCACAATTTCTGCTATAATTTATATAAGGTTTATAATAAAGTGGAAGGAGTATACATATGAGAACTTATAATGTGCCAAGAGATGTAAAAGGAGAAGGAAGAATTTTATATGTTTTTTCAACGAAGGCATTAATATATACTTTTGTTGGAGTGGTTATAGGATTTTTCTTCTATTTAATATTGAGTGTTTTTGATATGGATTTTGTAGCATATATAATTATCGCTATTTTAGGATTGATAGGTTTTTGTATAGGAACGTTTAAGGTTCCGGAATCTAATGCGTTTTCTCTTACCAAAAATGCAGGTGGAGAAAAAATCGATGATGTGATATTGAGAATGATTAGGTTTAAAATGAAAAAAAATAGAATTTATGTGTATTCTTTAGCAAAAAAGGAAAATACAGAAGATAAAGAAGGAGGAAATAAGTAATATGGAAAATACGGTAATTTCTGAAATGTTGATGTGGATTTTAATAGGTATGCTTGGTTTATTATTTTTGCTTATTATTGTTTATATTATTTTAAAATTAAAAACATCTGCTAAGAAGGAAGAAAAACCAGAAGAAGATATAGAATTTATGCAAGATAAGCCTAAAAACAAAGAAAAGAAAAAAAAGAATACAGAAGCAATAACATATAGTAAACAATCTATATTTGATTTTATGGAATTTGATGAAGTGCAGGATAATATGATAATTCAAAAATCTGGAAAAAGGTATGTAATGGTAGTTGAATGCCAGGGAATTAACTATGATTTAATGTCTGAAGTAGAAAAAGTTTCTGTAGAAGAAGGTTTTCAACAATTTTTAAACACCTTGAGACATCCAATACAAATTTATATACAAACAAGGACAGTTAATTTAGGAAAAAGTCTTGCTGGATATAGGCAAAAAATTAGAGAAATTGAAATGAAGTATAATAAAATGTTATATGAATATAGAGAAATGCAAAATTCAGAAATATATTCAAATGCTGAGTTAGATAAATATTATTATGAACTAACAAAACAAAGAAACTTATTAGAATATGGTGTAGATATTTTAAATAATACAGAAAAAATGAGTCTGAATAAAAATGTTTTAAACAAAAAGTATTAGGTAGTAATATCTTATTTTGCAGAAGAAAATCCACAAGAAAATTATGATAAAGAAGAAATAAGAAATATGGCTTTTTCAGAGCTATATACAAAATCTCAAGCGATTATAAGAACTTTGTCTGCTTGTTCAGTATCTGGTAAAATATTGAATTCTAAAGAATTAGTTGAACTGTTATATATGGCATACAATAGAGATGATGCTGAATTATATGGAGTAGATACAGCAATAAGAGCTGGATATGATAGTTTGTATTCAACTTCACAAGATGTATTTGAGAAGAAGATAAAAGCTTTAGATAGAAAAATACAAGAAAGTGCATCACAAAGAGCAAATGAGGCAATTGACAAAGCTATTTCTGCAAAACAGAAGAAGGCAGAAGAAAAAGAAGATACAATGGAAGATTTAATACAAAATTTGGCACAGATAATTATTAAAGAAAATAGGCAATATATCGGACAGGATGTAGCTGATGAAGCACTTAAAGAGATTAAGGGAGAAAATGATAAAAAGGAGGAAGATTCAGATGTTCAAGAAACAAAAGAAACAACTTCAAGAAGAGGAAGAAAGAAAGTTAACAAATAATGAAGATAATCAATTGTTAAGAAAAAAGACAATTAAAGAATTAATTGCACCTTCTGGAATTGATGCTAGTAAAATGGATCATTTGGAAATTATATCAAGTGTTAAAAGATATGCGAGAAGTTTCTTTATTTCGACACTTCCTCGTATGTGTACATTCCCAGAATTATTTAGAGATTTATACTTCTTTGGAGATATGAATACATCTGTATATATTACACCAATTTCAGAAGCTAGATCACAAAGTGAATTAAATAAAACAATTAATGAATTAGAGACAGAAAGAATTGTGGCAGCAGATAGAGGAAGAATTAACAGGGAAAGTACTTTGACTCAAAAAAGGTTTGAGGCAGAAAGGTTAAGAGATGAAATTGCGGCAGGTTTTAATAAAATGTATGAGGCATCTGTTGTATCAACACTTTTTACGTATAATATGGAAGATTTAGAGAGATTGACAAAATTACTTGCAACTGAGCTTTCAAAATCGTTAGTAGGTGTTAGAAGTGCTTGGGCTATTCAAGAAGAGGCTTTTCAATCTAATTTACCATTGATGAATGATAAAATTAGAAAAACTCATGATTTTGATAGTCGTTCAATGGGAACTGTATTTCCTTTTACAACATCAGAAGTTGGACATTCTACTGGAGTTCCAATAGGATTTAATAAACAAACTGGAACACCTATATTATTTGATAATTTTCATCCATCACTTTCTAATTATAATATGGTTATATTTGCTAAATCAGGTGCTGGTAAATCTGTTACAATGAAAACTTTGATTTCAAGATCTTCAGTTTTAATGGGGATAGAAAGCTTAGCACTTGATGCGGAAGGTGAGTATACTGTTGTAGCAGAAAGCTTAGGTGGAATAAATGTTGTATTTAGTCCTAATTCTAAAACAATAATTAATTTATTTGATATAGAACCTGAAAATGTAAAAGATGAAATAACAGGAAGAGAAAGAACAGTAGTAAATGTAGAAAATAAAGTAGAAGATGTTACGCAAGCTTTAATTACAATGGCTAAAGGTAGTACAAGAAGTACAGATGTAAATGAGCTTACTAAACAAGTAATAGCAGAAGCAGTTAGTGAAGAATATGCAAGTTTGGGAATTAATAGTGATCCTAAATCATTATATAAATCTAATTCTAATGCAAGAGATAGATTATATAGTGAGAAAAAAGAAATGCCAACAATAGGAAGTTGGTATAAAAGAATTCAAAGAAAGGCAGAACAAAATCAAAATCCAGATTATAGCTTCCATTATAGTTATTTGCTTAAGGTTATGAAGCAATATATAAGAGAATATAATGGGCAAATGGCATATTTTGATGGACAATCTACATTTGAGTTACTTGATGGTTCACCATTTATTAACTTAGATATATCTCAATTAGAGGAAAGATTTGCAAGACCACTTGCTCAACAAATTTTACTTTCTTGGATATGGGAAAAATTTGTTAAGAAAAATAGTGAAGATAGAACAAAAGCTAGAATGAAGAGAGTTATTGTGGATGAGGCTTGGATGTTATTACCTTATCCAGAAGCAGTAGATTTTTTAAATACAATGGCTAGACGTGCAAGAAAAAGAAACGTATCATTGGCGATAATTTCACAAAGATTCCAAGATTTTTATGAAAATTCAGCAGTACAAGTAGTTTTAACATCATCTGATACGAAATTATTTTTAGCACAGGATAAATCAGAAATTCAATATGTTAAAGAAGTATTTAAACTTAGTGATGGAGAAGCAAACTTTTTAACAACTTGTTTAAAAGGTGAAGGATTACTAAAAGTAGGTGGCGATACAGCTATTTTACAAATAGTTCCTACTTCTAAAGAATTTGAGTTTGTTGATACTAACTTAAATAGTATTGTAAAGAGAAATCAAATAAAGGAAGGAAGAAGATAGGAGGAAGTAATGAGTAGGTTATTTCAGAAAAAAAGTGTCTTACAAAAGATTGCTATAGTATTACTTATAACCTTATTATGTTATTGGATAGTTCCTACTTATAGTCTAGGTTATTCTTGGGAAGAGCTTGGTGGAGATTTACTTAAAGTATTGATGCAGTTATTAGTAGGTTTGGGAGATATTGTTACAGGATTATTAAACCATTTTATGCTAGGTACAGAGAGAATGTATTCTTCGGTCATGCTGAATAGGGATAGTGTAACTGTTACTGATCCCGAGGGTGCTTTATATGCACCGACTACGGCAAATCCAGATGTAATATTAGGGCTTAATAAGGATGCAAGCGGTGAAACTGATGATAAAGAAAATGAAGAAAGATTAGTTGGTGGTATTGCTTGGGATAACGATGATTGGCAAATTCCAAATATATTATATTCACCAGAAGCTATTTTTTCTAATAGAGTTGCTGCATTAGATGTAAACTTTTTGAATCCAAATGAATATACTGCTGTACAAGATAATAGTCAGAGTGCAAATAAGGCATCAGAATCTTCGGCTACTTTTTTAAGAGAAACGATTGCAAGTTGGTATGCGGGATTTAGGAATATTGCAATTGTAGCTCTCTTAACAGTATTAGTATTTTTAGGCATAAAAATGGTGTTGGGTTCTGTTGAAGAGAAGGCAAAATATAAAGAAAGTTTAAGAGATTGGGTTGTTGCTTTGTGTTTAGTATTTTTTATACATTTCATAATGTCTGGAATATTAATGATAACACAGAAAGTTACAGATTTATTTAGTCAAGCATCAAGTGATATAATAGTACAAGTAACAGATGATAGGGATGAAGCACAAACCGCTAAAGATCAAGCAGATGAAGCTGTAGCTAGTGGTGCTGATAGAAATACTGTTAATACAAGTACATCAGGAATTAAATTTTCTGAAAATTTAATGGGATTAGTAAGATTAAGAGTTCAAAGTGCAAATGCTGGTGTAGCAGGAGCGTATTTTATAATATATTTTGTTTTAATAGGTTATACAGTAATGTTTACATTTACATATTTTAGAAGGTTTTTATATATGGCTTTCTTAACAATGATTGCTCCATTAGTTGCAATAACTTATCCCATAGATAAGTTAGGAGATGGTGAGGCACAAGCTTTTACAATGTGGTTTAGAGAATATATAATGAATGCTATGATGCAACCTTTACATTTAGTGTTATATACAGCTTTAGTTTCTTCTGCTACAAATTTGGTTGTACAAAATCCAATATATGCATTAGTTGCAATAGGATTTTTAATTCCAGCAGAGAAATTTATTAAATCTATGTTTGGATTTAATAAAGCTTCAACACCAGGTACTCTTGGAGGATTTGCAGCTGCTGCAGTTACAGCTGGTTCTTTGAAAAGTTTGGCAAAAGGAATAACTGGAGGAGGAAATTCTTCATCTGGTGGTAATAATAAAATTAGAACTGCGTCAGATGATGGCAATAATAATTATTTATCATCTGATGATGATTCAGATGATAATGTATTAACAGGATTTAATGGTGGTTCTGGAAGTAATGGTTATATAAGAGGTGCACAAAATTCTGAAATGCTTCCTCCTGAGACAGGTCAAAATAATGGTGCAGGAGATGGTACACTTGCCGGATATAGTGCTCCACCAAATGAAGGTGAACAAGATAGTGGCAATAATATTGAAGAAAGTAATGGAAGAGCAACATTATTTCCAAATGGAGATCCAAATGATGCTGGAAGAGCTAGATTATTTTCAAATGATGGTCAGAGTGTAGTAGGAGGTAGTGTTGTTTCAAATAATAATTATCAACAAGGAACAGGGGCATCAATTAATGATGGAAGAGCTAGATTATTTACAGGTGATGGTCAAAGTGTAGTAGGAGGTAGTGTTGTTTCAGCTAATTTTGGACAGGGAGACAATGGAAATAATAATCCATTAAGAAATAGAAATTTAGCTGGAATGATACCAGAATCTGTAAGAGCAAGAGCAGGAGATTTTAAAGCAAATGCAGGAGCTATGAAGAGGACAGTTATAAAAGGTGTAAAAAGAAACGTTGGTAAAGCAGGAAGGGCTGTTTGGAGAAATAAAGGTAGAATAGGAAGAACCGTTGTTAGAACAGCAGGAGCTGCTACAGGAGCAATAATTGGTGGAACATCAGGTGTTATAAGAGGTGTTATGAAAGGTGATCCATCTGCGGCATTAACTGGAGCAATTACTGCGGCAGCAGTTGCAGCAAATGTTGGTAACAAAATGGGCGATGCAGCTGTAGATATAGCTGGAGGTGCTGCAAGAGGAATAGGTTCTATGAGAGATGATTTTAGAGAAGAAAAATATGGTTCAGAACGCGCTGCTGAAATGAAAAAAGAGAGGGAATACAATAAAGGTTTGAGACAATTTTTACATGACGAACAGCAAATTGCTGAGGCTAAAAAGGTTCAAACAGCATTAGAAAAACAAGGAATAAAAGAAGATTTTAGTAATATTATGAAATCAAGATATGATTATGTTAGAGCCGGAATTAAGAATGATGATATAAAAAGAGCACAGTTGGCAGAAGCAAGGAATGGTATTAATGGTAATACACATGGTGACTATATAAAAGTAGCTAAACAAGCTGAAAAATTTGGAATAAATGCTAGTACATTTACTGATGATAAGAAATATAATGAACTTGTAAATTCTATGGCTGCAACCTATGGTGGTGAGGAACAAGCTAGATATGCAATTAGCCGTTTAGCTGAATTAAAAGGAACAGAAGAACAAAATAGTGCTCAATTACAAAAAAGAGATGCAAACCAAAGAGCTTCAAGAGAAAGAAATGGAAATTCATCTCAAGGTGCATCACAATCAGAAGGCCAAGCCGGTAATAACCCTGCTTCTGAAAGTCCAACAAGGGGAAGACAAAGAAATTCATCAGGCGGATCTTCAAGGAATTCAACAGGAGGACGACAAGGAAATACATCAGAAGGTTCACCAACTAATCCAATAGGTAATACACCAATTGGTCCTACAAATAATTAGATCTAATATAAGGAGAATGAAAATTGAGTATTGTTAGATTTTATAATAGAAATAGAAAAACTATATGGCTAATGATTATTGTTATATTATTTGTTTTATTTATTATAAATGCTTTAAATAATTTTTATGCAAAGAGAAGTAGAAGTAGTGATAATTCTACTTCTCAACAACTAAATGGGAATAAAACATATGTAAATGAAAGTCAAGCAATGGTACAAGGACAAATAACTTCTGAGAAGAAACAGCAAGAATTTGGAGAATTAATTGATGAGTTCTTAGGATATTGTAATAATAATCAAGTACAAGAAGCATATGGTTTACTTTCAAATAATTGTAGAGAAAAATTATATCCTACACAAGATGCATTTTATAATGAATATTATTCTAAGATATTTGACTCTAAAAAAAGTTATGACTTTCAGTTATGGTCAGCAATTGATAAAACATATGTATATTTAGTGAAAATATTTGAAGATATGCTTTCAACAGGAATTGCTGGTGACCAAAATTATATTCAAGAATATATTAGCATAGTAGAAGAGGGCTCACAGTATAGAGTGAATGTAGGAGGATTAGTAAAAAATATAGAATATAATGATTCATCAGAAAAAAATGGGATAAAAATAGAAGTTGTAGAAAGTGATGAATATATGGATTATACTATATATCATTTTAAAGTAACAAATAATACAACTAAGAATATTTTATTAGGCTTAATTGATGATGAGGATTCTATAAATGTTGAAGATAATCAAGGAAATGAATTTAACGCAGGATTAATGGAACAGGTTGAAGATGATTTAATTGTGGGTGCAAACTCTACTAAAGATATAGAAATTAGATTTAATAGGTCATATTCTACTCAAACAGAAGCGAGAAGAATAAATTTTACTAATATTATAAAAGATTATGATGCATTTAATCAAAATAGACAAGCATATGAAGATGTAGTAGAAATTACAGTTAATTTATAGTAGAAAAAGATAGGTGAGGTGTATGGCAAAATTAGATTTAAAGGGAAAATTAAAAAATGCATTAATTAGTTTTGGTACAATTGTACTCATAAAGGTACTTCCACTTTTATTAATCGGTTCAATAATATTTAATTTGTTGAATTTTGCGAAGGAGCTAATTCAAGGAGATCATACTTATGATGAAATAATCTCAAAATTAGATACTGAAAATTTATCTGATTTAATAGAGGTAAAAGGCAATGAAGAAACAGGATATTATTGGGGATTTGTGGATGATATTGATACTAAACTAGATAGTGTTATAGAGGAATTAACTAACAATGCAAATACTGTAACAATAAAAGATAAAGCTTTGCTTAAAAAAATGATTAAAGCAGAGCTTGTTACGCAATATCCTGATTTGGGCGGACCAATTTTTTCTACTGATAATACATATTCTGGAAGTAGTGAAGAACGAGCTAAGAAAATGCTTGAGGATATGACTTTAGATGAAAAGGTATCACAGATGCTTTTCTTATTAACATCTAATTCAGGTGATTTAAGTAAAAATGCAGGTGGATATATATTATTGGATGGATTTGATTTTAGTAATACTAAATCTACAGTTGAATCTGCTTCAAATAATATTGAGCCAGTTATAGCAACAGATGAAGAAGGAGGAGATGTTGAAAGAGCATTATCAGGTTATCCAGATGCAAGAAGTTATGGAGAAAGTCAATCTTATTCTAAACTAGAGGAAGATTATACTAATAAAGCAAATGCTTTATTAGAGATGGGAATTAATATGAATTTAGGACCTGTTGCTGATGTTTCTTCTGAAAATTCGTATATGGGAAGAAGGAGTTTTAGTGATGACTATACAGTAGCGACAGAATGTGTTAGAAGAGCTGTTAGAAGTATGAAAAGTGCTGGGCTTATGACTAGTGTAAAACATTTTCCAGGATATTCTAATGCAACAGATACTCATACAGGTCAGTATACTGATTCAAGGACTATTGAAGAAATTCAACAGGATATAGCTGTTTTTGATGCAGGAATTAGCGAGGGAGCTTCTACAGTTACAGTCTCACATATAATTGTTGAAGCTATAGATGATGAGAATCCAGCAAGTTTATCTACTAAAGTTATAAATGAAATAAGGGATTTAGGCTTTGATGGAGTTGTAATGACAGATGCCATGAATATGGAAGCGGTTGATTCTATTGAAGATAAATATGTTAAAGCTATAAAAGCTGGAAATGATGTTTTAGAGGTAACTGATTTTGATGGTGCGAAGCAACAGATTTTAGATGCGATTAGCAGAGATGATATTTCTGTTGAACAAATAAATGAGTCAGTAACAAGAATTTTGACTATGAAATTTGAATATGGTGTAATTCCAGTTGAAGGTGAAGATGAATCTGATCAAGATGACATAGAAATACAAGAAACAAGTAATAGTTTTCAGGGTGCAATACATTTAAGAAGAGTTATGCCAGATAAAGAGATTGGTGCATTAGAAAATGTTAGTACAGGAGTTCCAACAGAACAATATAAATATGTTATTACTGATAATGTTGGTTTAGGAACTAAACAGGAAATACCAGATCTTATTAAAGATAAGATGGAAGGAAAGTCCATGAATGGGCTATATGGTACTACATATGATAATTTGTCTTATTTGACAATACCTTATTATAATTTAGAAGGAGAAGTTAAACAGGGACATTTAATTGTAAATAATGCTTTGGCTGACGAGGTTCTTCTGATTTTTCAAGAATTATATAAGGATAGGGTAAAAATTAATAGAATTGATATACTTGAAGATACTGAAATGGGTATCCAAGATAGATTTCTAGGTAGTGATGTTGATGAAATAAGCTATGCTATGAAACTTGATAGATATTCTAGGTATAGAAATAATACTTCCGGATTTAATGATAGAGTAGGTTATGATGGACAAGAATCTACTCATGCAAGTGGATGTGCTATTGATATAAATCCTTTGATTAATCCTATAACGAGATCAAATTCTACAGCAGAAGATAAATTTTATCCAACTAATGCTGAAAAATATACAAATAGAAATGATTTATCTTGGTCAGAAGAAGAAAAAAATCAGAAAATAGATGAAAATTCTAAAATTTATGAAGTGTTTAAAAAATATGGATGGTCTTGGGGAGGAGAAGCAGAAGGAGAATATAAAGATTATAGCCATTTTGAGAAAACAGATTTGACTGTTAAAACAGTTATAACAAATAATGATTCTTCTGATTCATCTTCAGATTCTTCGATTTCAGGTGGTAATGAATTTTTATTATCAATAGATGAGCCAGATCCTAATTATACTGGTTATAAATGGGAGATAGAAGACAGAGATTTAGTTGAGCGTGTTGTTACGAGAGAATTTGGTGGTGATTATACAGGTTCTGTTTTGGTAGCTCAAATAATAAGAGATTTAATGATGTATGAGAATACACATAAATTTGATGATATTGATGAAAAATATGGATTTAGTGGTTCTTCAATTCCTGATCCTCCACAAGAAGCTACACAAGATGCGAAAGATGCAGTTGCATTTGTATTTGACGAAGGAAATTCTGCGGTACAACATAAAATAATGTGTTATTATGCAAGGGATTCAATGTATTCAGAATGGCATGAGAGTCAGCATTTTATTGTGGAGTATCAATATAGGTTAGGTAATTATACATTTATTACTAGGGCTTTTGATATTGATAGTATGCCTTTTCCAGAAGGAGTAACTCAACCTAAAGAAAATTTATCACAAAAAATTCAAAATATAGTAAATGATTCTTCTACTTCTGAAAAATATAGTGTTTATGTAAAAAATTTAAATTCCGGCAATATAGAAGTAAATCTTAATAATGAAAGAATGCAGTCTGCTAGTTTAATAAAATTGTTTATAATGGCTACTGCATATGATGAAAAAAGTCAAGGAACGGAAAAAGGAAGTAGTATAAGTGAATCTGATATAAAAATAATGATTGAAAGAAGTGACAATGATGCAACAAATAGAATTATTGATATATTAGGTTTTGATACTATTAATAATTATATTACGAGTCATGGATATACAAATACTCAATTGAATAGAAAAATGTTGGAAGAAGCAACAAACGGTGATAATTATACATCAGTTGAAGATGTAGCAAAAATATTAGAAGAAATATATAATAATCAATGTGTTAATGAAGAATATTCTCAGAAAATGTTAGAATATTTAAAAGGTCAAACACTTACAAATAAAATTCCAGAAGGAGTTCCAGATGGAGTTGAGGTGGCAAATAAAACAGGAGAGTTACCAGGACAAGTTCAAAATGATGCAGCGATAGTATATAAAACTGATACACCATATATATTGGTAGTAATGTCTTCTGATATTATTTCTGATGAAGATGCAATTTCTAATATTATTGATATTTCTGGTTTGGTTTATGACAATATTAGTGCTACAACAAGTTCTTCTTCCGCAACTCAAGGACAAGCACAGGTAAATGCAGGTATAAGATCTAGAATTTTTGATTTAAAATATACCCCTTTAGAGAATTTTAGAAATAATATAAATAGTGATGATGAAAATGTAAAAAGGGAAGCATTAAATCAATTTACAATTGATGAAAATGGAAAAATATTAATAGCAACTTGGAATTATAATTCAAATGATGGATTAAAAGTAACAGAGAAATCTTTTAATACAGCAAGTTCATATACAGAAAAATATACTATGCCAATAGAATATTTAATTGCTTTTTATATAGATACAAGAAATAAAGAATTTGTTAGTGATTTAGCAGAACTTGCATTAGATAGTGAGTTTGTTTTAGCTGTTCAAGATAATGTTACAACAACTGAGACAATAATTAGTCAAACTGTTGATTATAATACTACTACGTATCCAGCAGATGGTTCTGCAGTTACTAGTGAAGCATGGACAGAAGATAGAGGTGTAATTTCTACAAATCTTACTGAAACAGTTTCAACAAGTGTCGAATTGACTTATGGTGATACTTGGTTTATGGAGTTTTATAAAGATGTAAATTATAGTTCATCTAATCTAAGTAATATTATAGCTGAAAATTCTGGAACAGAGGTAGGGGATGAAGGCGATTATATTGGAGACTTTTATTTGACAGCTTATTGTAAATGGTGTAATTCTCCACCAGGATCATTAGAGACTGCATCTGGAAATGATGCTCAACCTGACCATACTATAGCTGTTCATACAGAATATTTTAATGGACAAGCTGTAAATGGAACAATGGCAAATGGTTCAAAGGTACTTATAAATGGTCAAGTTTATACTGTTGAAGATGTCGGAGATATGTCAAGGGTAAGACAAGATAATTGGGTAGATATTTTTATAGATGGTGGCGATACACAACCTTCTTCAAGTAGTAATGATCCTTGTAATTCTGCTACTTTTTCAGGATCTACAGTACCGGTTTATGTAGCTGAAAATGTGCATTCAGCAAATTCATCTGATTCAAATGTTACATCTAGTAGTAAGAGGGTAGATACAACCACTATTATTCAGGGTAATGTTACTACACAAGACTACGATACAGTTGCATCTTCTACATCAACGAGAACGGTTTATGACTCAGACAGGACAAGACATGTAATTACTACGACTATAAATACTACTACATCGGTTGAATCATATGCTTATGAATATGAAACTGGTCAAATGCATGTTTTAGGTAATGAGCAAAACTTTATTACTATATATAATAAAAATAATTCGTTTAAATCTGCTTTAAAACCAACTTGGTTATTCCAAGTTTTAGCAAAACAAACAAGAACTGCAAATATGGTTGATTTAACTAAATATTTGATTTATAGAGCAAATGGTCAAACGACATCTTATGGTGTTACTACATTTAATTTTAATCAATATGCTCCACAAGATTTTGAAGAGATAAAATCTACAGCAGGATTGTCTTTGACAGATACAATATTTACAAGAGATGTTTTCATAGAAGCTCTGCAATCTTATTATAATAAAACGGGTAATGTAGCATTTAGAGATAATTTCTTAGCTCATGCAGGAGAATTATATGATACAGCTGTTGCAAATAATGTTAATCCAGAGTTAGTTGTTATAACTGCTAAAACAGAAGGAAATTTTGAGGAATCAGGAGGAAGTTATAACTATTGGGGAATTGCAGTTCCAAATGGGGCTGGTTCAGGAAATTCATTTAGCAGTTTTGAAGAAGGTGTAAAAGGATATGCAACAGTAATACAGAGTTTTATGCCAGGAGGTTCAAATGAAGCTCTTGTATTGCAAAGATATGAAGAAAGAAAAAATACTGGTTGTGATCCTAATGGATATGGACAACCGGGAACATTTTCAGGAATGCAATCTTGCTATTCATACTTAGGAAAGCATGGTCAAGCATATTCAGGTTCTGGTTCGGGTGGATATTATTATATGGATCCTGCAATAGCAGGTGTAACTAAAATATATGCTACACATGAGGAATTTGTTGAAAAATGTTTAAATGGTGGACCAGAGCATGCTGATGGAACAGAAACAACACCTTGGGAACAAGGTCAGTATACTGCTTGGCAAGTTGAGAAAAAATTAGAAGTTTGGGAAGACATTTTTGGAGACTATGGTTCTCTTAGTACAACAGGTGGAGGAAATCTTGTTCAAAGTGCAGTAGAAGTACATAAATTTTTAAGAGAAAATGGATTTACATATGCTCAAGCTGGTATAACAGTTCCTAATGAAAATGGAAGTACAATAGATTGTAGTTCATATGTAACTTGGGTATTAATAAATGCTGGTGTTCAAGGTTTTGATGCGGGAATGTATCAATGGACATCTTGGAGTTTTATGGCTAATCCATATGGATGGGAAGTTATTTCGCAAGAGAATGTGCAACCAGGAGATATTTTAGTTTATAGTAATCACGTAGAAATGTATGCAGGAGAAGCAAATGGACAATTATTGGTTTATAATTGTGGAGGTAATTATTCTATTAGTTGTGCTGGTGAAGGAGGAATAGAAGAAGCATCTTATTCAGGACATAGTTTAGCATCGGCATTGATATTAAGAGTACCAGGATTTTAACATTGGGGGTGAGTTATTATTAAAGTAGATATAAGCATATTAAAAAAGTTTATATTAATAATTATTGTTCTAATAGTAATATTGATTATAGGTATATATGCCTATAATCAATATATGAAAAAAAATGAGGGAACTAATAAAGAAGGTGTGGAGGATACTTTTGAAAGTCAGGACACATTTGATAGTAGTTATAATTTAAAAGATGAAGAACAGATAAATAGGTATTATTTAGTAAAAGATATTTCTGAAAGATATTTAGAGTGTATTTATAATTATAATAATTATGATGGACATGATTTAAATTATTCTATGATGACAGAAGAGGCATTACAAAGAGCAATAGAATCTCAGAAACAAGCAGATAATAATTTATTAGAGGGCATTGTGGCTGAAGAGTGTAAGGCAGATTTTTCTGCTACTGATTATAATTATTATGGTGGATATAGTTTAAATATTAATAATATGTATGTTGCTGATATTTCTGTTTCAATGAAGATATATTTAGTTTATGGATCAATAGTTAATACTCAGGAAGAAGTTAAGTTAATGGTAGTTCTAGATAATAATAATTCTACATATGAGATTTATCCTCAAAAATATGTACAACAAAATCAATTGGAAAACTTAAGAAGTGGAGATACAATTAATTTTTCAAAAGATAATGTAGATAAGAATGATTTCAATACTTTTAAATATAAGAACACTGATTCTCAGACTGTAGCTATGGATTATTTTAATAATTACAAGAATTTATTATCTAATAATGCAGAAGCATTATACAATGTTCTAGATAAAGAATATCGAGAGAAAAGATTTGGTAGTTTGCAAGATTTTCAAGAATATTTGAATTCTAATCGAGAGGAATTAGAAGGTGCTAATGTTTCAAGTTATTTAGTTAATAATTATGATAATTATACTGAATATGTTTGTAAGGATCAATATGAAAATTTATACATTTTTAGAGCAACAGCTGTAATGAAGTATTCGTTATTGCTTGATACATATACGATTACAACAGACGAATTTAAACAACAATACCAAAATTCATCTAATGAAAATAAGGTTAAACTAAATGTAGATAAATGGTTTGATATGATAAATAATAGGGATTATAAAAATGCATTTAATTATCTTGATGAAACATTTAGAACAAATAACTTAAAGAATGATCCTAATACTTTTGAAGCATATATGAGAGACCAATATCCTTTACATTATCAAGTATTATATGGAGAAATAACAGAAAGAAATGGTACATATGTACAAAGTGTAAAATTAAAAGATATAACAGGGGAGGATTCTACAGAATATATGCTTGATATAATAATGCAATTGCAAGATGATATGAACTTTGTAATGTCATTTACAATGCAGACTAAATAAATATTATTAATGGAAAAACTGCAATAAATTAATTAATAATTTATTGCAGTTTTTGTTTTATAAAAAATAGACTTTTATTAAATTATTTATTTTTATATGTAATTTAATTAGGTTTTTAATGTTTTATATAAATATATTAAAATTCAATACATTAATATAATAGTTTATTTTATAAATAAATTTTTAATAAATTGAATTATAGGATTGTTGTAATATAAATCTGATAAATAGCTATTTATAAATGGAATATGCCAGAGTATATAAAAAATAAGAATAATAACAAGTATTGCGATTATCGATGTAAATATATTTTTTATTAAACTTTTAAGTTTATATTTAATATTCTGTATAGTATAGTTATATTTATAATTTTTTCCATAATTATATTGGTTATTATTTTGAGTATAATTATTGTAATCGTATTGAGGATTTATATTATAATTATTTTGGAGGTTATTATCATAATTACCTATATTGTAATTATGATTATTTTTTAAATTATTTATTTCATTTTTTAGATTTTGATTTTCTTCATATATTTCTTGTATTTGTTCATTTTTTACTTTTTTTAAATTATCATCATAAATTTTTTTCTTTTCTGGATTGGATAATACTTCATATGCTTCATTTATTTTTTTTAATTTTTGTTCATATATTTGCTTATTATTTTCTTCTTGTAAATCTGGATGATATTTTTTTACTAATGTTTTATAAGCTTTTTCTATTATTTCAGAAGAAGCATTTTCATTTATTTCTAACCATTCATAATAATTTTTTTCCATAGCTTATCCTTTCAAAATAAGTTAATTAATTTACTAATACAATTATAACATATTTTATATTATTTTTATATATTTGGTATAAATTCTTTTTTCAATTTTATTAATTTAGAATTATTTAAGAATATTTGAATATAGAATATAAAAAGGGGGGATAATATGAGTTTAGGTGTTTGTCTTGCAGGAGGTGGAGTGAAAGGTGCAGCTCATATTGGGGTTTTGAAAGCTTTGGAGGAGAAAAATATAAAGATTGACTATATAGGTGGAGCATCATCAGGTAGCATAGTAGCAAGTTTATATGCAGCGGGATTTTCTTCAGATGAAATATATGATATTTTTAAAAAATATTGTAGAAAAATTAAATATGTTGATTTTAAAAATATAATTAAACTTATTTTGGGTTTAATTTTCACAGGAAGAATAGTAATAGATGGTTTGAATTCAGGAAATGCGATAGAAAAGCTTATTTATAAAGAATGTAAATCTAAGAATATATTTAATATAGATGATATAAAAATGCCTTTTATTATACCTAGTGTTGATATGTTAAGTGGCAAAGTATTATGTTTTACGTCTATAAAAAATAGACAATTTTTTTCTGATAAAATAATGTTTGATGGGGATATTGAGATTGGTAAAGCTGTAAGAGCTAGTTGTAGTTATCCTGGTATTTTTTCTCCTTGTATGTATAAAGCTACTAAATTAATAGATGGAGGAATTAGAGAAAATGTGCCTTGGAAAGAGTTAAAGTTATTAGGAGCGGATCAAATAATTAATGTAATTTTTGAAGAGCAAATTGATGTTGAATGTTGTGATAATATCATAAATGTTATTGGAAGGTCTATAAGTTTATTGTGTAGAGAATTATCAAATTATGAAATGGAAGGTTCAGATATAACAGTTAAAATAAATTGCAAAAAAATAGGTTTGTTGGATATGAATAAAATTGATGAACTATATGAGATTGGCTATGATACTATGAGAAGTATAATTGATAATGATAATATAATTGTAAATAATTAATTAAAATAATAAATTAAAAAATTAATAGAAATAAATAATTAATAATAAAAAAATAATTAAAATAAATAGTAAAAAATAAATATAAAAAAATAACTAAAATTAATATTTAAAAAAATAATAAATAATAAAAAATAAATATTAAAAAAAATAATTAAAATAAATAGTAAAA